>CAVFNZ010000015.1:0-31265 GCA_963624095.1 Clostridium sp. CAG:217
CTCGCAAACGAATGGGGTTCTCTCGTGTGACTTTTCCTGATTCACTGGACACTTTTTCTCTTCATTTACTGAAACGGTAGACACTTCATGTCGAGCCGTACTGAATCGATTGACACAAGCGAGCGTGGTATCCTGATTCGCTTGTCAGCTTTCCGGTCGTATGACTGAATTTCTTGTCAGCTTCTTCGTAATGTACCCCCCTAAAAAACGCAAGTACTTGCGATGGCTGATGAAAGTACTTACGATGACGCATGCAAGTACTTGCGATGGCGAATGAGACTGAGTTCGATAATAGGTCAATCAGGGTCTTATTTCTATTCAAAGTGCGATTTTGCCCAGGTTTGACAATAGTATGGATTGCTTTTGGACAATATTTAGACAACCGGACAGATGAAAGTCAGTACCTTTGCATCAGATGACTAAGGTCAGTATGGTAATTCATGTTGATGTGTTTCGTATAGTTACAGACCAATCATTCATAGGTACTATTTTTAAGGTTAAATGTTTTTAGGAGCCACCCGTCGTGGGACGACAGGTGTGTTTCCAAAGAAGGGAGTCGTGAAGGTCTCCCTTCTTTTTACGGTCGAAGCCGTTGATAAGCTTATACGATTACCACCCCGACTGACAAAAACCTTGTCCCGCACGGCAATCGGATTCCCTTGTCCGTCAACACTCTCAAACGTCACCATCGCATCCGCACCGTTGACGAGATAGCCTCCTTCGGGATAGAAGCTGAGGTTCACGTCCTCACCCTTCTCCGGCATCCCTCTTTTCACCGTGTGCAAATAAGGGTCAACCCTTGGCGGCTCCTCCTGTTTGTACTTCCCGTCCTTCGAAGCCTCAAAGATTGGGATTACGCGCGAATAGATGGCGTCACTCCCATAATTGAGCATATACTTTGTACAGGCTCTCACTTCGTGAATCTTTGTGGCAACCACTTCCCCACCGGGATTGAGCGGCTCCACGTAGAGCGTGCCACTTATGCCGGTCGGTTTATTGTCATCGGCATTGACCACATACGCCTTGAACCATATGTCGTCACCGAAGTGATAGATTGTGTTGTCGAGGTTGAGGTACACCTTTTCCTGCGGGAGAATGGCGGTAAAGTCGGACACATTCTTCAGCAAGGCTTGAATGCCGGTAATCTTGTCCGTCGCTTTTACCTCAAGGAAACACATTAGCGACAGCAACATTATAATGTATTGTTTCATGCTGGATGAAATAAACACAGCCGATGAGTAGAGTTCACCCGTACCCACCGGCTGTTATTAGAATTGTGAGACGAATTTATTCTTCTTCCTCTGTTTCGTTGTCACGCCAGTTCTCTTCGATGGCATAGTTCTTGAGGAAGGGATAACCGCAGAGTTTGGAATCGACACCGACAGTTCCGCAGAACCAATAAAGAATCTGGGGAGCTATCTCGATATTCTCCATTACGATGTCACCGCTCTCAAGCTTGTATGGTAAAGTGTTGGCGACTTTCACGAAAGTTGGTGGCTTGATGAAATACATAGCCGGTCCACCGGGGACATTGTTGTTAATATGTCCATAGACCTCCTTCTTATAGAACTTACGGCCGGCCTGCCACTCACTCCGATAATTCACCGTATCCTTTTCCGGAATATACCGATCCTCGGAGAGCACCCATTCCCCGACAAGCTTCGACGAGAACTCATTGGCCGTATCAAAGTCATGCGGAATCTTGGAGTTTTGCGTAATCTGGTAATCATTAAGGACGCTGTTCCAGACTCTCAGTACACTCACCCGGTAGTCGGTATCCATTCCCGGGCTTCCGAGCACAATACTACTCGAGTCTTTGGGCAATGGCGGATTCGCATTCTCCCTATAACTATATTTGCCACCCACTCCATCGCTTGACAGGCGATAGGGTCTGCCGCCCTTGTCTGTTTTGTCCAAGGCATAGAAGTAGTGATGCCAAAACATATCGTTTGCAGTAGTAAGGGCTACCTCGATAGCACTGTAACCTGAAATACCACTGGTATTGACACGAAACGACATGGTTGCGCGCTGCCGGTGAATGTTCCAAAAGGACTTACCTGTAACGGACGCCCAGTTGACACCATTATAGGCTCCCGTGTTTTTAGGCGTATTCTGGAAAGTATACTCAAATGCCCACTCATCGTCGGTCAGGGAGTACATTGCAGTAGAGTCCGGGACAAACGACCAACTGGGATCCTCGCAGTCGAAACTGACAACAGAGAAAATCTCTCCTTGCATTTCCTTGGGAGTGTAGTGGTTGAAGTGGAATATACCGAAGATGTCGCGCTCGTCATCCGAAACACCCGAACACTCGCCCGCGGCATTACCACCATGATTGGAGGTAATGACCGTTAGCCAGTCCTCTTTCTCATGATGTTCACGGTTCTCAATCGTGGCCAGAAGCTCTTTGACTTGTGAATCGCAAGTCTGCAAAGCCGACATGTACGCTTTATTGTCAGAGCTGAATCCGCCCGCCTTGCCCGCTTCCAACACGTTCTTGAAACTTACTATATAGAAATAGTAATCGTCGGATGCAAGCTGTCCGTCTACCACTGAGAATGTCTCATCGTCGGAGGAAGTCGTGATAATCGAGTTGGCGTCTCCCAGATAGCGGTTGAGGCTTGCCCAGGGAGTCACCACCGACACGGAAACGTTGGGTGCGCTCGAACCAAGATACTGTACGATTGTGGGGAAATAGGTGACCGTCTTATCCGCCGTACCTGTCGTCAGGGAGAAGTCGGGCGAATAGGAATAGTCCCCGATCTTATGCAAGTTGGAGTGTACTCCGGTAAGCATGGCGGCCCAGGTGACGGGGTCCTCCTCGTCATAGTCAGTCAGAGCACTGGTTACCTCGCGTGTGTCGGAGAGCCCGGAGAATGAGTATTTGCTGTGTTCGAGCATCTTCTTGAGCGTAGGTAACTGACCCTGGTCGATGGCCGATTTCACAATCGAGGACTTCGCTCCGTCGAGGTTAATCCACAGAACACGCTTCGTTAAGCCTATTGATACGGTGTCGACATTGGCATCCCCCTGTATCTCAGCCGGAGTGTTATATTCGGTGCATCCTCCCAGCAAAGCTACGCCCAGGAGGATAGCCGGGATAACTGATAGGTATTTAAGTCTGTTCATGACAATTATTATTTGTTATAGTGGAACGTTCCAAACTCAGCGAAACTCTGGTAGCGGAAGCGGTAGAGGCGATTGGCCAAAGCCCAGGCTTCCTCGTCCCAGTTCCAACCGGGAGCCTGTTGCGCCTCAAGGTTCTCGTCCTCGATGACGATGCGCAGATAGCGTGACGCAACCCGTTCGGGGAAATCAAAGAACTGCTCGTTGCGGTTTGAATAGGGTTGCTGCGTCACGGTTATCAAGTCGGTCCAGGCAACCGATGCGTCCGTAATGTCAATCTCCGGTTCTGCCGTATATTGAATCTTCATCTTGCTCACATAGTGACGCCAGCCGTTGGCGAAATAGAAACCGTCGAGGTCGAGCACCTTCTGCATATCCACGACAATGTAGTAGGGCAGCTCGTATTTTCGGAGCTGGCCGCCAAGCGACGAGTTATAAGCCTCAAGGTGGGAACCCCAATAGGTGGAGAGGTTGCCATCGAAGAGGTCGGCGGCAACATGATGATTTGCCTCTTTCTTGTCCTGAATATCCTCATTGTCATTCTTATAGGTGGCATCGGTGGCGTATGCCTCCCATTCCTCGCCTTCGGTCTGTCGCGGGTAGCGGAAGCGGTACTTGGCACCATCAAAATCATTCACTTCGGCAAACACGTCATCGCGGTTGGTGGGATTAATATTCCACATCTCCTTTGTTGGGAGGGGATATTGTTCGGCGTACTCCCTGTTAGACTCGGTAAGGGTAAAGCCCCATTGTTCGTAAAGGGGCGCAAGGTTCTCACCATAGGCATCACATAACGCCCTGAAGATATAGGTGTCGTCGGTAGACTTCACAAGAGTCTTACGCATATCGGCGAATACGCCATTGAGAGAGGAATACTCCGGCAAACCTTTAAGGATGTCATATTTTGCCAGCTGTCCGAGCACCGCAAGGCGCAGGTTGTTCTCGGGAATCTTGGTTCCGTCCTCAAGTTTACAGTCATTGCTGAAGTTCTTGACGCTGTCGGCTGCGGCAAACATGTACAGCGGGCGGATGTATTTGGCGATTTCCAGGACACCATTGCCGGTACTTGTCTCCAGGGTGACATCCTGGAAGTCGGGACTGTCGCCATCGCGGTAGTTCCGCTCGGAGTTGCGGTAGGCCGCCAGGTTCTCAAACGCGCGTTTCCACTTCGAATCGGTAGAGTTCAGGCTGTAGCGCTTGGTAAATCCTCCGAGCACCGACAGGATGCGGTTCTCCTTCATGTTGGTCCATGAGGTAAGTTCGTCGTAGAGCTGCGAAGTCTTCAGGAGCATCTCTCCCTGAAGGTTATCATCGTGCATGGCATAGTTGTTCGCCAGCTGCACGTCGAAGATGAGGCGGTCAGGGAAGTTGGGGAGTCGGTCTTGCAACCTTTCGGCGTTTACGTCGAGGCCAAGTGTGTTGTAGAAGTACTCCATCACGTTATCCCATCGGTCGAGGACGGTGTTGAGGTTCTCGGCGAAGGAGGGGTCGGAGGAGACAGCCTCCTGCATGCGCAACAGGTCGATGGAGATGACGACCCTATCGCTTCGCAGTTCGAGCCAAGGCACGGTAGTGGACATAATGCTTTCTTTCCACTCCTGCGGGTCGGTCTCGCCCTTGATGAAGTCAGCAGCTCGATAGACATTGCGGAAAGTAATTTCCATCTCCTTCGGTCCGATGGCGTTGGCGTCGCGGACAATCCATATATAACCTCCGAGGGGGAAGCGCACGTAGTTGGTACCCGGTTGGAGGGTCTTGCGGGTATATACAATCGGTTCGCGGAAGTAGGTCGAGGAGAGTTTATCGCTTTGCTGACCTATCTGAACCGTCAGTCCCCGAAAGCCATTGTCCGGCACTTCTATGATTACCAGCTCTCCCGCGCCGGCATACACGCCGGTGCTGTAAATGGGCTGAGGCACTTTATCCTTGATGCCGCCTGTGACGTATTCGTACGCGAATCCGTATTCGCGCCGCGAGACGTACTGTTTGCTGAAGTCGAACTTCACGGGAACGTCCACACGGGCTTCCTTGACGGTGTCCACCAGTCCGGGGAATATTCGGGCTTTGGCATACATGCTGACATCGACGCTCATCGTCGTGTCGATATCGACAGAGGTAGAGTCGTAGCTGTTCGTGTCCCACCCGTTGGGGACATCAAGGTCATAGTGCTCCTGGCAGCCGCACAGAGCGGAGATGAGGAGAGCTCCGACCATCGTTATGGGTGTATATTTCTTAAGCATTGCTGTAACTTTTTGTTGGTGAGGTTATTGCAGATTCTTGTAAGGCCATGCCGGACAGATGCCATTCCAGTTCCAAGACAGGTCGACAGGAATGCCGAGCCACTGGAACGTGATATACGGTATGTCGATATTGTTCGGAACCTGTTGATAGTACGTCTCATCGGGATCGGGCATAAGGTTCTCGGAGTTAACGGATCCCGCCATTCTTTTTATAGGTGTCGAAAGAACGAAGTCCGAGTTTCCGCTATTTATACCACCAAACACCGATCCGTATTTTGAATAATCCTTGATGACCTTCAATTCAAAATCCTCATCGCGGTCATTAGGCCAATAGCCTATCAGGTGATCCCAATATTCAAAAGAGTCCGCTTTGGAATCAATCTTAACCTGACGATAGTTTTTCTTGACGAAGTCATTGTCCAGGGCGATATCATACAACTGTATGTTTGTCATGATATAACCGCCCTTGACATTAATCGTCCCGGAAGCCGTCTTACCTATTCTCAGAGCCTTTGCCGGGTGGTCAATCTTGAATTTAAGTGTACTGAAATCGTAGTATTCCAGAGGTTTATTCGTGTTGCGAACCTGTATGTCAAGCTTTCCGTCTATGAACATCTTACATTGTGCATTCGTATAGTCAAACACACAAGTTACGACGTGCCAATTGCCGTCGCGAAAGATCTCGCCCGATGACACCAAGTCTTTTCCGGCCAATCTTATACGGATATGCCTATTCTGTAATCCAATATCCCAGCCATCATTTGTACCGGGAGAACGTTTTGTCGCTTTTGTAATCAAAGACAGGTTGGTTGTTCCCGAATTGGTAGAGGGGTCTACATACAAAGCGAACTGAACGGAGAAAGCCCCGAAATCCTCGGTTTCTCTTTTCGAAGAATCATAAACGAAATTGAACAATGAAGGTTCCCTGATTTCGGCATACATCGTACTCTCATTCTTTTGTCCTCCGAACCAGATACTTGAATAATGGTATGTAAGACCTTCCATACCTACCGGACGTTGCTTGAGCACGGAACTGAACTCCGGATTCCACACCATGCAAAAGGTGTTACGGTCCTTCATGTCGTAGACGGTGGCGCCCTCGTTGCTTTCTACGCCACCATAGCTTGAGGTGACAATCACGAGCCAGTTCTCACCGGTAGCGTCAATCCGGCTGTTGACAGCGGATGTCAACCGACTGATGTACTTGTCGTATTCGTTGACCTTCCCAATGATAGGATCCGCCACATACAGCCCATCCTCATCCATATAGTCAACATCGGGCAACATTTTCTCCACATCCGACAGCTCTACTATGGTAAGGTCGGACATCTTGTCGTCCGATTCCAGGGCGGTGTGGATGGCACTGACCGTGGCAGCGTCGTCGTTGTACTTTGTGGAGAGTTCCGATGGGATGCTCATCTCCTGGAGCGCATCGTCGGACATGGAGGTGTGGAACGAGACAGTCTTGCCCTTCTGAGCGGCAAGATTGAATATCGTGTTCTTGCCGCCCTCCTCGGTTGTACCGGTCAGCAGGTTACTCCAGCCTGTGTTCCTGTCGACCGTCACCGATGAACGGCTGTCGGCAAGTCCGTTGAAAGAGTAATAACTGTTTTGGATGAGTTTGGCGGTGTAGGGAGCCTTATAGGTGTTGACAGCCTGACGCACGGCAGAGCCGCTCACACCATCCATAACAACCCAGAGCACCTTGTCGTTCGCGGACAGAGAGGCGGTTTTCTGATCGGAATATCTCTCGACCAAAGGATTCTCCACCTTGTCGTTGCAGGATGCAAGAAGCGACAGAACCACAAGTCCGCCTGTGATATGTGATAATATTTTTGTTTTCATCTTTACTGTACGAATTTAGTTACTGAAATCAGCTTCTATCATGACGGCATTGTTGACGGGCTTGCCATTGAAGCGGGTAATCTCACCGAGCAGGAGAAGTCCGTAGTTACCAATAGAGGTCTCAGTCTCCACCACTTGATAGAGGTCGCCGGAGAACTCACCCGGTACGTTATACTTCTGGATGGCCTCTCCATCGGGCTCGAGCACCACGAATCCTTGGCGCGGCACACCATCGTAGAGGCGGAAGGTACCGGAGGCGACCACTTTGTTGACATCGATGAGCGTACCGAAATCGAACGTTCCACCAGAGACCTCACGGGGTACGAAGTTCTCGTCGAGGTTTCCGTCCTTGTCGAGGATGGCCAGTCCGTTGCGCGGTTGACCGTTGAAGGAGGTGAAAGGCCCGGCTATGACCGCCTTCTTGAACTTGGAGCTATAGCGTATCTTGGTAATGTTGTCGTCCGCGCCCGTCCCGATGTTACTCAGGTAAGTACGGTCCACATCACCGTTCTTGTCGATGCGGACAATGCCCGGTGCGGGTATGCCGTCGAAAGAGGAGAAGGTACCGATGACGACCACTCCGTCGTCACCATCCATATAGGCATCGGTAATCTGTCCATCGGTGATTCCGGTATAGCCGACATTCATGTTACGGTACGTCTCCACCAGCGAGCCGTCGCGTTCCGCCTTGAAGACACAGGTTATGTTGGTCGTCACCTCTTCAGTCTCAGAGTACCAATCCCTGTAGACGGAGCGGAAATACTTGTTGAAATTGCCTACTCCTATCACCTTCTGATCCGAGGTGACGAACGACTTGGTAATGCCTACATTGGTTCCGCCGTTGAAGCTGCTGAGCGGTTGCCAACTGCTCGGATTGGTATTATAGGATTCGTAGAAATTATGGCGTATGGTATCCATCACGGCATACTTGTCCAGTATGGCGATGTTGTTTACCGGGACGTAATACGCATTCCACAATTTGCTCTTGAAGTTATGCCAATAGGTAGCGAACTCCCCCGATATAAGCATCTGGCCATCATTGAAATAGGAGATGGACTTGAGATAGCTGTCGTCAGACCCGTAATTGAAGGAGGTCTTGTAGTCCATGACGCCTACCTCTATCTGCCAATAGGTCGATTTATTGCCTCCGACTTCTCCTTGCTCGTTGACAAAGGCAATCCCGACACGCTCGGTGTTGTTGATTCTTCGGAATTCACCTACGATGTAGAAGTTGTGTGTCGTTCCGGTATACTTATGTTCGAGGTAGTCATAGACGGGGCCACTGATGTTGTAATTGGCGAGCTTGAAGTTGCTGTCGATAGTCAAATTACCCAGGACCGTGAACGTGGGGCCATAGAACACCTGGTTCTCGGCAACGATGTAGGTCAGGCCAGAGCTTATGTTCTCCGGCACAATCACAGTCAGGGTAGAGTCGGTCGCACTGTAGATTGGGGTTTCCACCTCGTTCATATAGAACTTGAACCGATAGTCCCCCGTAGCCTCATCGTAGAGATTGGTAAGCCCTTTGGCTTTGAACACAACCGTATCACCCGGATAGCCGCTTTCGGGCACGGGAGCCTCAGAGAGCAGCTTGACGCCTATCGGCTCGCGGCCGCCTCCGTAGGGGTCTTCGGTGATGGTGTCGTCCAGTGACTCGCAAGCCACAAACGGCAACAGAACGAATGCCCCCAAAAGGCATCGATAGAATGTTTTATTGAATGTCGTAATCATAGTATAGTATTTTATTCAAGATCTTCCTTATTGATAATACCCTCTGAGAGCGCGCGACGGACAAACGTGTTTGACAGGAATCCGAAAGCGTGGTCGGTAAAGCGTATCACATGCACCACACCGTTGGTCGGCTGAATATTGCAGGTAGCGACGTAGGCGTTCCTCATCTCCATGTCGTTGAAGTCCAGGATGTAGGAGTAGAGAATCTGACGCGGACCGGCATACTTCACGCCACCGGCATCAGCATAGACAACTCCCATGTTCATAGGACGACCGCTCATGGAGTAATATGCCTGTCCGGGGAAAGAGCTGACCAACGTGGTGTCGAGCTGAGGTATGTCGTTCAAGAGGTACTTGTCCGGCACGATGTACATCGAAAGGAACTCCTTCCACACTTCAGGTTTTATCTGGCGCAGGTCTTTGATGCTGTCGCTACCATTCTGATAGAGGTAGCGGCTCAAGGCGTTGACACTGGTGTTGATGGACCAGTCAGTGGGGGCGAAGAATGTCACGGTCTGATTCTCCAGCACGTCCTCCATCCCGGCCAGCTTCACCACTTCCACAGTGGTCTTGAAATAGTCCGGGCGAGACTCAAGATAGTCCATGATAGTACCCTCATAGTAGGGATTGTGTACTCCGCTATCGTGCAGATAGCTTTCATCCTGACAATTGACAAGCAAAAGCGCCATCAGGCTGCTTGCAACGATTTTTGGTAGATATTTCAATGTATTCATATGAATTGTAGCTTTTATTCCCAATAGAGATTGAGTTGGATGTGAGTATTGTTGTCGAGCGCACTCTTACTGATAGGCCATGTCCAAGCACCACGGTTGAAAGCGCTTCGTGTAATCGGGTGGAAGCAATAGTTGCCGTCACAGACTTTTCCGGTGCGAACAAGGTCGTAAAAGTAATGGCACTCACCGATAAGCTCGCGTACACGTTCCCAGTAGATGGCATCCTTCAGGTCCTGACCCGTAGCCGATGTGTCCTCAAGGTTGGCGCGTCGACGGATTTGATTGAGCAATTCACAAGCTTTCTCGTCATCCGTGCCAAGCTCGGCAAGAGCCTCGGCGTAGAGGAGCACCGACTCGGTGAAGCGGAACACTATCTGATTACCGGCATTGGAGGTGACATTGGAGCCATCGTAAGTGTCGCTGTTGAGAAACTTCTTTACCTCCTTGTTCACGACTATGGAGCTGAAGGCATTATCGTCGAACCAGTATTTGATGCGTTCGTCACTGTTATCATACAGCTGGAGCATATAGTCGTAGGGGTAATAGATGTTGGGCACCGACTTGGATAGACAGTTGAACATCACATAGTTCGAGTAGACAGCGTTGACATTGAATACCTCATCGCCAGACCCATAACTGATGTCCTGGGCAATCTCGAACAATCCTTCAGAGCTACCTCCACGGAAGATGGTCGCCGTCTGGGAGAGTGGCAGCAGCGAGTATGCGCCTCCGTTGCGTTCGACGAGTTCCTCACCGGCATTTACCGCCATGGTATAGTAGGAATTCGCATTCGCTTTGTCGAAACCGGCAAGCCACATGTTGATGTGCATAAGCAGCGCGAGCGCGGCGCCACGCGATGCCTTGGTAGCCTTGTCGGCCATCGAGACGTGAGTCCAAGGCAATATAGCTGCATCGGGGTCCGAGTCGAGCATATCCTTGACATCGTCGGACAAGAACTTCAGGATGGTGACCATATCGGTGCGTTCCAAAGCCTCTTGATTGTAGGCTTTGGTATAGAACGGGACATCGCCGAAATTGCGGACAAGCAGGAAGTAGGTCAACGCACGGACAAAGCGCGATTCGTAGCGATAATACATCCTACGGTCTTCGCTGATAGGCACTTGGTCTATCTCCTTGAGCATGATGTTCGCCTCTTGAATGACCTGGTAGAACGTCTTCCAGTTCATGATGGCACCTGCACGGTAGTCAGTGGTGCTCGTGTAATACTGACGCAGTCCGTTGAGGTCGTTTTCGCGCAGGCAAAGCACATATTTCCCCTCACTCCGGCTGGTACTGCTGGAGGTTTCGATAGGGCCGCACCGGAACTCACCGGAGTAGAGCAGGTAAGCGGCATCCTGCATCGTGGCTTTGCGCAGATAGTAGTACATACTGTTGAGATATCCCCTCATATTGGCCTCTGTACCCTCGGCCCAAAAGATGTCGCCTGAGATTTTCTCGTCACTCTCAATCTCAACGTCGCAGGAGGTGAAGAGACCACCCGTCAACAATATGACTAAACAATATAGTATAACATTCTTTTTCATGTTGCTATTTTTTAGAAGTTGATATTCAAACCCATAGAGAAGTTTCTCGCATTGGGGTAGCCTCCGGAGGTATCCCATCCGAGACTGTTCACACTCTCAGGATTGATGCCCGAATACGTTGAGAACGTATAGATGTTGCTCAGGTTGCAGCGCACATATGCCGAACGGATGCGGAACAGACGGGTAATCATCGTCGGCAGCTCATATTGCAAAGTGATACCATTGATCTTGAAGTATGAGCCGTCCTCCATGAACATGGTCTGGTCCGCACGATAGGGATTTATCAGCGATGACCGCTGATAATCGTAGGGATTCGGATAGTCGGCATGCAGGTTATCGGGAGTCCAGAAATTAAAGGTACTGATAGGGATGAGGGCTGCGCCCGATGAGAGACTGCTGACAGAGACATTCGGATTGTTGTACGACTTGAAGTTGTCGGCCAATACCTTATTTATGATGTCACGCTTCGCAACGAAGGAGCAGCTTGTGAACAGGGAGAAGTTCTTCCATCGCACGTTTACGCTCAGTCCGCCGGTCACCTTAGGCTGAGAGTTACCTATCAGCACCTTGTCGTTCTCGTCAATCACATAGTCACCGTTGACATCCACCCAGATGGGGTCGCCCGCCTTGAAGTAGGCATCGGGATTGGAGGCAGACGCTCCGTTTGTTCCCACACGCAGACGCAATCCGGTAGCGGGGTTCACCGGCACCTCTTCGTCAGTCGCATACACACCCTTGTAGACATAGAGGAAGTTGCCGAGGGCATTGCCACCGAGGCGGTTGACCACCGAGGCTCCGGAGTTGATAATCTGACGCGCTTCGTTGGGAAGCTTTGCCACCACATCCTTCTTGATAGCGAAGTTAAAGTTGCAGTTGACGGAGAAGTCTTTCTTCTGTACGGGTCGCACACCGAACTCAAACTCCAGGCCATAGTTGACCAACGATATTTCGGTCGACTTCACCTTGGAGAAGCCATTGTGGTCGGCAAGTTCCACATCGCTCAACTGATTGTCCACTTGCTTGTAGTAGGCATTGATATCCACCTTCAGCAGACCATTGAGAACTGTCATGTCCGTACCGAGGTTCCATGTTGTCGACACCACCGGATCGAGGTTATTGTTGGGAAGATAGCCGAAGTCTATCGGCAGTATGGTCTCACCGTTATAGGAATAGGTCGATGTAGTGAGATAGGTGCCCCACACGTCGTACCTGCTTGCGCGGTACTTGGTGGTACGTCCCCATGTAGCGCGGATAGCACCGCGATTGAGCCAGCTCCACTTCTCAGCGAACGGCTCCATCGAATAGTTCCATCCAAGACCGATACCGGGGTTTATGACCCACTTCGTCTTCTTACCATAGGCCGAGTTCGCTTCGGGACGGAGGGTCGGGTTGAATATGTATTTACCGCCTCCGCCTTTCACGCCTCTCAATCGGAAACTCGGATTGAACGAGAACGCGAATGTCTTGTCATCGGAGCTTGCCGAAGCCGTACCGCTGGAGCTTCCGTAACCAATCGGGCCTTGGATGTAGTCACTCGGCAGGGTCTGAAGCGTGATGGAGTTACCGAAGTTTCTCTTCTCGGAGTATTCAACGCCGACAGTCAGTGAATAGTCGACAGGCAGGAAAGGAATCTTGACGCTGCCATTATACCCGACACTGGTGCGGACATAAAGCCGTTTGCTACTATTGCTCAGGCCATAGACCTTAGCGTTGGTGGAGTTCAATATAGCCGGAGTAAACTGTGAGGTCTCGGAGTTGCTTGAGCTAAGTCCGATGGTACCGTTCCACCTTACTCCGAACGGGAAACGATAAGAGGCGTTCGCACTGGCATCATACGATGTTGCCGTGACATCTGTCTCCATCATCAAACCCGCCAACGCACTGCTCGATGAGGCATAGAGCGAAGGAGGAGGGAGCAACGAGGATGCGCTTGCGCTGCTTGCCACACCCTTTTGCGCGAATGAGTTACCTGAGCCAAGCCCCTGCTTGGTCAGCGTGGCGTTCACGTTCACATTGATATTCAACCGGTCATTCGGTGAATAGCCCATACCGGTTCGCAGTCCGTAACGGTCGAAGCTGGTGTTCTTCAGGATACCGTCCTCGGTGTAGTAGTTACCGTTGATTTTGTAGTTGAACTTCTGCTGGCCGCCCGACACCGAGATGTTGTGTGTCTGGTTCCAAGTGGTACGATAGAAATTGTCCTGCCAGTTGGTATGGTTGTTGAAGTAAGGGTTCAAGCTGTCGCTCAGCACCTGATTCTTATGTATGTCGTAGTAGCCTTTGTAGACCGAGGTGTCGTTTTCCAGTATCTGGTTGATACGGAAGAGGCGTTCGTCCCGTCCCGCAATTACGTCGCGCAGGCGGGGAGGCGTGTTGACCTTTACGTCCATCGAGTAGCTGACCTTCGGTTTGGGGGAGTTACCCACCTTGGTGGTAATGAGGATTACACCATACGCACCTTTCGACCCGTAGAGCGAAGTGGCCGCGGCGTCCTTCAAGACCTGTATGTCGGCGATGTCCTCGAACGGGATGGACGACAGCGGGCTGACACCGGAGCCGGCCAACAGACCCTGTTGGTTGAACTCAGAAACATCTTCCTGCGGAATGCCGTCCACAACGAACAACGGTGTAGAGGAGTTCAGGTAATAGTCTCCGTCCGCCTGGTTGATAGAGATGTCGGAGATACCACGAAGGGTGATTGTACCCAATGCGCCAGGAGTTCCGTTGTTGAGCTGGATGTCGAGACCGGCGACGCGTCCTTGCAGCAGCTCCACGACGTTCGACACTGGAGCCTTGGTCAGTTCCTCGGCATCAATCACCGTCACGGCGGAAGTAACGTCTGCCTTATGACGACGTACATAACCGACAGAGACCACCTCACCAAGGATATTCTCATCGGATGTCATGTCGATAATGAGATTCTTTTGCGGTTTAGTCACCTTCTTTGTCGTTTCCTTATAGCCGACGTAAGTAAAATGCAGTACGGAGCCGGCCGGTATCTTGATAGTGAACTTACCGTTATTGTCAGTGGAGGCACCATACTTGTTCTTATTTCCTTCCTTGACAACCACGCTGACACCCGGAAGCGGTTCCTTTTCCGCTCCGTTGTCCTGCACGGTACCGCTAACCGTTATCATATTCTGAGCGACCGCTTCCATTGAGAGCAGCGAGATAAACAGAATGAGTATTAACTGTATGTTTTTCATCTTTACGATATATTTTGGCGGTTAGACATAATCGCGGAATTCGGGGCTTCCGCCGGTGAACACAAATATAATCTCCCAATGTCCTTCCTTGTGGATGGAGAAATTGAGGGTTATGTGGGAGCTTATCCTTCGTCCCGAACGTCCAATGCGGTCATAGCGGAAAATGGCTTGGGCCAGTGAGCCGTCCTTCACCGTGTAGGCGGTGGGGAGCTCGCTCAGCGGAATGGGATAGGCGACTTTGTAGCGCACATACTCATCAGTAATCTCCGGATCGAAGCCATGGACAAGGGTGTTCCAATCGGTCTGATTGAAGTTCTTGGGGTCGATAGGGGTGAAATCCTTGTTCAGGAAGCGGAAGGTCAGTGTCTTTTCCTGGGCAGTGTTGTCCAGGTCCTGATAGAAATAGACATTCACGCCATCTTCCTTAACGAGGCTATGGAATCCGCTTCCGCCTTGGGCATAGACGTTGGAAACCGCAGTGGGATTGACGTAGTCGTTCTCGATAAATCCTGTCTCGGGATCGGCTGGGTTAGGCTCGTAGTCCATCTCCCGTTCGGGGATAAGCTGCAATCCGGTATAGTACTTATAGCCTCCGGAGTTCTCAGCCTTCACGTCGAACAGATAACCGTCCGAGGGACTACAGTCGACGAACGACGAGAGGGCGTTGGCCCACATCACCACCTCGCCTGAATACTGGCGGACTTGGAACAAGGGACGGTATTCGTATGTACGTTTGTTCTCAATCTCGGCCAATGTGGTCTCCGTACCGAGATAAGGAGTCTTCCATACCCTCACGGGGAACGTCTCGGTGAGCTCGGGGGCAGGACTTCCGTCGGCCTTGGTAACGTTCACCAGCGTGAAGGAGATGGGCATCGTTGAGTTACCGGAGCTGAAATTGTCGGCAAACACAGTAGTGCGACCAAGAACAGGTCGATAGACCAGGGTGGTGAAACCCGCGTCTTTATCGAAAGAATCGAGCATCTCAGGCAGATATCGGTCTACACAGCCGGACAATACGGCAGCGGTCGCAATCAGAGGTAAAATCTTCTTTTTCATCATAGTGTTACAATTGTTTTCGAACTGGTCTCGGTACCTCTGCGCATGAAAAGCTTGGTGAACGAATTGAAACCGAATTCATGGTTATTGGTTATGATGTGGACTATACCATTATCCACCTCTATATCTCTCTCACTGATTTCCGTCGTGATCCAGTTGGACTGCAGGCTGGAGCCGTTCATTTCCACAAAATGGAGATATTTTACGCCCGCGCCCACGATGCCGGCGGCATCGTAGCGACCAGCCTTTATCATCATCTCGCTGCTATAGCGCATGTCGTTGACCCTCACGGAGCTACCCATCTCCAGCACCTCATCGGTAGTGATGACCTCCGGGAAGCTGTACTTCGCCACCAATGAGTCCAGCCGCAGGCGATAGTCGAAAGTCCTGTACACATAAGTGGTATCCCTCACATCGTTACCTGTCGAAAGACTTTGTACCGTGATGACGGTATCCTCAATCTCAAAGGAATCGACAAGCAGGTCACTCAGGTAGACAGG
This sequence comes from Clostridium sp. CAG:217, assembly GCA_963624095.1. Taxonomy (GTDB): domain Bacteria; phylum Bacteroidota; class Bacteroidia; order Bacteroidales; family Bacteroidaceae; genus Phocaeicola_A. The sequence continues at coordinate 15,983 of CAVFNZ010000015.1, forward strand.
GGCTCCTATATCGTTCGACTTACGGTATTTGTTGAGGGCATTGAAGGCACTGGCAATGCTCTTGTCCGTGGGGGCAAACAAGGTGAACCGCATTCCCGGTTGGGAAAGTTCATCTCTCAGACCCGGAATATTGTCAATGATGAAGAGCAGCGAGTCGAATGTCACATCCCCATCCTGTCGTGAAGAAAGATAATCCAGGATGGTCCCGTCGAAGCGGGATGTATCATTCATCTCCGGCTCGGACTGGGTGTAATCGGTACACGCGACAACAGAAGCCAAGAGTGCCGCTATTCCGAATGCTATTGTCAATCTTTTCAGTATCATAATATTATCTTTTCCAGTAAGCGTTTTGTTTGATTAAAGTATTCTTGGCCAGCACCTTTGTAGAGATGGGCCAATAGATGCCTCCGTTGTCCATCAGTTCCTGCAGGCGGTCGTTGTCCTTGAGCAGATTCTGTCGACGCATCAAGTCTTCCCATGCCATGCCTTCACCGACGAATTCCCTACGGCGTTCCTTGAAGATTTCCCTGATGAGGGCAGACTTTGACTTGTCCAAGTCGTTCTTGTAGGCCAGTTCCTGCAATCCCCTGTTCGTTCGCATCTCATTGAGCAAGGCCAGACTCTCTGTCGGGCGATTGAGTACGGCCAACGCCTCGGCGCGCAGCAACACCAGGTCCTCGTACCTTGTGAGCGAAACGATGGAGCTGTACACGGCATAGTCGCCATCGTTGCTCTTACCGTCCTGTATGATATTGAACTTCTTGAATATGGGAAACCGTGCACTCATGTCAATGAAACCATCGGTCCTATAGGAATAGGTGGAATTGTCGAAACAGAAACGCAAGTCATTGGAATCGTCGAACATGGAAGCCAAGGTGTCCGGTGACAGGTAAATGTCGGGACTACTCTTGGGGACGTATGGCGAGGCAAGCGTCCAATCCTCTATGTGACCTATGGATGTCGATTCGTTATTGACATGGGCAAACCCGAACGCGATGAAACGTCTGGCATTGGTCGCCGAGCCACAGAAGTAACCGGTGGCCGACACCAACTGCGCGACGGTAAGGCTTGCGCCGCTCAGGCCGGTCTGACTGATATTGTCGAGAGCATAGGAGGTGTAGGTCTCCACGTCGGTGTACCGACTTTCCAATGCGGCAATATGAGCCAACATGGCATATATGCCGATGCGGTTAATCAACTTACCTTGCCAATACTCGGGAGTTTCCCGGTAGTACCGGGAATTGTTGGAGCCATAGATGAACGGAATCTCATCGGCGATAGCCAGGAATTCTTTCTTGGCATACGCCATCAGGTTTTCTTGGCTGGACTGAGGCACGAGAGGGAATTGTCCATTGTCATACGACACGGTGATAAGCGGCGCGTCGCCCCACGTCTTTGCTATGAAATAGTAGGCAAGGGCGCGGATGGCACGGGCCTGTGCCAGGTCGTACGCCAAAGTCTCCTCTGAGTAGGCCTTGTCCTTACCGATAAGGCCGGGGGCACGTTCGATAAACACGTTCGCTGCGTTGATGGCTGCATAGAACTTGTTCCAGTCGCCAATCTCATCTATCAGGTCGATGTTTGTAGAGAGGTTGTTGTCGACGATTGCCTGCAGGTCGGGATTGTTCAGGACGGTAAAGTCCCCTGCCCGGAGCTCATTGGTGGCCCAATACATGTTGTTGTTCACAAGGGCCGAGCGCATGAGACCATACATTCCGATGAGCGCGGAGCGGGTGTCCTCCAAGGATTTCCATTGTTGTGTCTCCGATGCCTCATGCTTCGGGTCGACATCCAGGAAACCGCTGCATCCGGTCATTGCCACCGCCGTCACACAGGCTATGACCGTACCTTTAAGTGTATGTATATATTGTCTTTTCATCTTGTGTGATTTTAGAAGTTACATTTGAATCCTATGGTCACAGTCCTGGGCAGAGCCATACCATAGCCACGGTAAATGCCGTCGGAGTCTATGGCTTCGGGATCATCGCCCGAGAAGTCGGAGAACGTCAGCAAATTGCTGCCGGTCACATACATGTAGACGCTCGTTTTTTTGAGCGGAAGCGTATATCCCAATGTGACATTGCGGAGCTTGAGGTACGAAGCGTCCTCAAGGTAGAGATCCTGGTCGTAACGATAGGGGCTGATGCCGCTTGTGACATCATATCTCGGAAGGTCGTTGGGAACTGTACCTGTCTGCCAAAAGTTTATCTCGCGGATGGCATCCAGTCCCGTAGAGTAGTCGAGCGTCGCGAAGTTATATACCTGATAGGTGCGGTAGTTGAGAGCCTTATGTCCGAATGCGCCATAAAAGTCGAGCGTGAGGTCGAAGCGTTTGAACTTGAGCGTCGTGGACAAGCCTCCATAGAGTTTCGGGAGTGCGTTGCCGGTCATCACCTTGTCATCGTCGGATATCTTGTTGTCTCCGTTTTGGTCCACCCATATCGGGTCGTTGACATTCACGGATACACCTCCGACGGACAGTTTCGAACCGTTCTTTACCGGAATCTGCGTATCGGCAGTGTACTTGCCTCTGTTCTCCAAGAGGTAGAAGCGGTCTGCGGACTCACCGACCTTGAGCTTGCGGCCATTGATGACGGTCTCCGTCAAGCCATCGGGCAATCTGTCGAGCACGTTCTTATTATAGGCCAAGTTCATGTCAATGGTCCATGTCCATCCATTCTTGTCGGAGACGGGAGTAACGCCAAGGTTCAGTTCCACACCCCGGTTTGTGATGTCCATGCCTTGTTTGTAAGCATATTCGTAGCCGAACTCCCGGTTGACGGGGAGTGGGAGGAATTGGTTCTTGTCCTTATTGTCGTAATATGTCACCCCGACGCTAAACCGATGGTTGAGCAGTTCAGCCTTCAATCCTACCTCAAGTTTGTCGGAGTATGGCCATTCCGAACCAAAGTCCACCCATCCGAAGTTATAAGGGCGCGTGATGGATGGCAAACCGTTGTACGAACTGATGACAGGCACTCCGACCCAAGAGAGACTCTCGGAGGTATATATGGAACCGAGAGCGAATCTGTCGGATGACAAGAGTTTGCCGACACGCGACCATCCGCCGTTCAGGTTCAGGGCGTTCAGCCACGCCACATCTTTCAGCAAGACATTCTTTAGCTTCAATGTCGCTCCAAACGCAGGAGTGAACAGCCACCGGTGATTCTGATGTACGTTTGAGGCCGCATCGCTGCGCAGAACGGCATTGAGGTTGAGTATGTCGTTCCAACCATAGCCCAAGGTTACGGCTGACTGGAATGTATGGAGCGTCTCTTCGTCGAGGTAGCGGAACTGAGTGTAGTTGCCTCCGTTGGTGGTCGGCTTCTTGTCGTCATCCCCGTCGATACCCTTGGCGTAGTTGTAGTGCCACAAGTCCTCTTGGATGATTCCTTTCCAAGCGATGTCGAGCTTATGTTTGTCGGATATCTTCCAGTCGTAGCCCACGGAAGCCTCTCCCATGAAGCGACGGTTGTAGCCGGTATATACCGACACGAAGTTGACTCCACTCATCATTGTGGATGGCCAGAAGGCGCGACGGTGCAAACTCTCGTAATCGGCCTTCATGTAGACATCGGTATGCAGGCCGTTCCATTTGTAATGGAAAGCCAAAATACCATTGAGCGACTTCGAGTCATTCTCGTCGATGGTATTGTCGGCGTATGACTTGTATAAACCGTAAGCTTCCCGAGTCGGGACTAACGGGGTGACAAGTTCGGGCATATACTCTATCTCAGCATAGCGGTCACGCATGGACGTGTTTCGAATGCGGTCGGCATAGGCGTACCGTATCATAGCGTTGAACCCTACGCCCTTAAAGGGGTTTATATTGAGGTAGAACCCTACATTATATTTATCGTAACCGGCATTGTCGGTTCCTGCCGCATTGGTGGTAGAGCCTACGGTGACAAGATAGTTGGCCACGCGATTGCCACCGCCCAACGATGCATTGACGTTATATTGCAGTGCGGAGCTGTAATAGTCCGATGCCCAGTCAGGAGAACCAAAGAAATAGGGGTCGGTGGTATCCTGCAGCCAGGCTGGAAGCGTATTGGCGAATTGACTGTCGCTCAGCGACGGATAGAACGACCGACGGAAAGCCAACTCGTCCCAACCATTGGTCATGGTCACGTTCTTCTTGGGAGTGACCACGGAGAGCTGCGCATCGACGTGCGCTTGACGACCTCCATAATAGCCGTTCTTCGTGGTAATCCAGATGGCACCATTAGCGGCTATAGGGCCAAGCTTGGCCAGTTCCACCGGATCTTTCACCACTTCGATTGTCTCAATGTTGCTGATGTCCAAACTGGCCAGCGGATTGTTTGCCGGACCGATGGGATTCACATCATTATTCTTCACGGTATAGCTGAAGATACGATCCCCGATAAACGGGATGCCGTTGACATACACCACCGGCTGAGCGTCCATCGCACTTGTCTTTGTAAGCAAGGGAACGGATGTACCCCGGAGAAACATGTACTGGGTAGTCCCCGGCTCAGCGGTCAATTCCTGAACATACAGACCGGGCGACCGACCTTTGACGGCTTGCTGAACCGATAGCGTGGGACTCTTCTTGACATCGTCCGCATTGACCGTCTCCTCATAACCGAGGGAATCGACCACGCTGAAACCGTAGCCCCGGGTCTGACCATAACTTATACAGGGAATCGCCAAAGCTCCGCAGACCAACAAGAGTCCGATTGCACCATATTTTGATTTGCTTCTCGTCACGTTAAGGTGCATACGCGACAATGGTTTTGATCTTGCTTTCATAGTAATCCATAGATTGTTCTCCGCAAAGATAGGTCTTAATCATCCAAATTTGCATCCAATAAATAACCACAATGTGTCAATCATCCGTTCAAATACATAATTTGGAGGTTCGAATGTTCGATATTTCGCCAGCGGAATCAACTAATTGACAGATGCATGTTATTCAGCATAACTTTTTACTCCTGTTTCATACTCCAATTATTCGCCATTACGGCCCGTCTTAGACACCCGAATGAGCATGGCTCTCAATCTCAGGCATAAATAGGATATAGTGTTCGACAGCTGTCGGTTAATCATCGAGACGGGATTCAGCAACGTGGAAGTCCCTATTCTTACCCTGTTCAAGAGGTACAGCGTTTGGTTAGGACTTAGGCACATCACGCGGGGAAATACCAAACTGCTCCTTGAAGCAAGTGGAGAAGTAGCGCGGAGTGGAGAATCCTGTCGCATACGCAATCTGCGAGATGTTCATCTGCCCTTCCTTCAACAGCTCGTATCCTCGTTTGAGCCTTGTGGTGCGCACCAACTCCACGGGCGACATACCCGTTATGGTTTTCACTTTGCGATAGAGCGAGGAGCGGGACATGTACACTTCGCTGGCGAGCGTGTCTATCTCGAAATTCTCATCCTCGATATGCTCGTTTATCAAAGCTATCAGCTTGTCGAAGAACTCCTGGTCGAGCTGAGAGAGTTCCAAGGTGGAGGTGTTGCCCTCAGGGGTTCCCTTATAGCTGTCCTGCTTATCGCGTTTGTTCTTGATGAAATTGTCGATGCGAGCCACCAACACCGGCAGCTCAAACGGTTTGGCAATATACCCGTCAGCTCCGGCGTTGTAGCATTCGATTCTGTCCTCCGAACGGTTTTTGGCAGTCAGCAGTATGACCGGGATATGGCTTGTCTTGATGGACGACTTCAAGGTACGACACAGCTCCAGGCCGTCCATCTCCGGCATCATCACATCGCTCACTATCAAGTCGATGTCGTTCTTCCCCACGACATCGAGTGCCTCCACCCCATTGTGAGCGGAGAGCACATGATAGCTGCGGGCAAATATCTTGCGCATGATGGACAGCAGTTCCTCGTTGTCTTCCACGAGCAACAGGGTGACGTCAGTCTCATTTTTATTATCGGACTGGTCGAGTACATCGAGGTCGGTTGGAGCGTGCTTGTTTAGCGGTGAACCTATTATAGGACCGTTCTCGGCAATCTCCGCAAGAGAGTATTCCATCTTTGATACCGGGAATTCTATTGTGAACACACTCCCCTTTCCACTGGTGCTTTCGACCGAGATGGAGCCATGGTGCATTACCAGCAAATCCTTGACTAACGAAAGTCCTATTCCGTTGGAGCCAACCTTTGCGGAGGTTCCAATCGTATAGAAGCGGTCGAATATCTTTTCGAGTTCTTTCTTGTCTATCCCTATGCCCGTATCGGATACCTTAACCACCGCATAGCTAACGTCTCCCACCTTACGGCTTCGGAGACAAACCGATACAGAGCCACCATCCGGGGTATATTTGTAGGCGTTGGACACAAGGTTGAACAGTACCTTCTCAATCTTGTCGCTGTCGAAATAGCCGATGATGGGTTCACAATCGTTGTCGTAACTGAAATTGATGTGCTTTCGTGCCATCAGGGGTTGGAAGTGATTGCGACATATCCGGTCGATGTAGTCACTAAGATTATCCACGGAGACCCTCAGCCTCATGTTGCCGGTCTCCACCTTCCGGTAGTCAAGAATCTGCTGTACCAGACCTTTGACCTTCGCAAGGTTGAACCTTATCTTGTCCAGGTAATTGCCGCTTATCCCGTATACCGTCTCCATGTCGTCTATCAGACAGGAAATGATTGTTATAGGGGTGAGGAAGTCGTGCGAGATGTTGGCGAAGTATTTCAGTTTCATCTCCGTCAGCGCTTCGGTGTTCTTCTTGTCGAGCTGCGCCTGCTGCATCAACTGTTTCTCACGTATGCGACTCCTTATGTAAATATAGGTAACGGAAAGCAACGCCAACGCGGCGAAGGCGTACAACAGATAGGCCCACCAGGTTTCGTACCATGCCGGCAGTCGGTCAATGGTATAGCTCGTCACCAATCCCCATTGTCCGTTCTCGTCGGTAGCGCGTATCAGGAGCGTATGTTCGCCCTTGGGCAACTCATTGTAGAAACCTACGGGAGAACCGCTGTCGAACTCAGTCCAGTCGGTTTCCAGGTCCTTCATCCGGTAAGAGAAGCGGATTCTGTCCTGGTTGGAGTACCTCAGAGCCGAGAATTCCAGGCGGATGTCTTTCGCGTTGGAGGGCAACGTAATCATCCGGTTGTGGAAATCGACCATGCCGTCGCATGTATCAAAGACAGACAATCCCGAGATTTTGACATCCGACAGAACCGGAGCGATGGGTGAAGAGTCCTCGGCGAGCAACGCGTCCACGTCCACCGTCACAAAGCCACCGCTACAGCCATAGTAAAGGCGGTTCCCACTCGCGTCATAGCAAACGGCGTCGGAGTTGAGGGAACTCTCTTTGTCCCTTGAATCAAAGGCGTCATACTGAACAGAGGTGGAGAAGTCGGGAGTGAACCGATAGAGCATCTTTCCCGTGGAAATCCACTTATTGTTCCCCTTGTCAATAAACAGGTTGTGGACGTATCTCGATAATTGAAGATTGACCTTCCCCGTGAAATCAGTGAAGCTGTCGTCGGTGGAATTGACACCTACGAGATGTCCGTATTTACCAACCGCCCAGAGGACATCGTCCTGCCCGTCCTTCACCAGAGAGATGACCGACAGTTCAGCCGTTCCGGCAATATTCCTCTTAGTGACGTTAACCGTATCCTCCTTAGTTTGTACAGAGACTTTTATGACCCCTTGGGAAAGGGACGAGATCCATGCCGAGTCATTCCCGTCGATAATGATGGATGTGATGTCAGCGAGGTTGCTGATGACCCTATGACACCGACCGTCAGCCTTCCGGATAATCAAGTGCCGGTCGGTCGCAATCCACAGATTGTACTTAGAGTCTCTGGCCATGCACCTGGGAGCCCCGTCGTAACTATCGAAACTGTACGAATCCACGAGTCTGACTCCATCGTTACCGGAAATCAAAACATGTATTTTTGTGAAGTACTGGGATCCCACGTATAAGGTGTCGGTTGTTGCATCCAATTGGGTAATAAAACTGGTCTCATTCAAATCGGACAAGGCGGACAGAGCCGGAATCTCACGATACATCTTTGTCGTCCCGTCCCTAAGGTCGTAATACCCCAAGCCACAACGAGGTTGGTTGAACCAAAGTTTACCCTTGTGACAGTAAACGTGGGACAACGTCGGATTGATACTCCGCGACTGGTCGTTGAATAAGGGTAACGAAGTCTTTGTGATAATGGGAACCGTCTGATTGATTATGTATGCCCCATAGTCGGAAGCTGCAATCCAAACGCATCCTCTGTCGTCCGTCATCAGCCGGTGGAATATGTTGTTGGTTTCGTTACTGAGAGCCGATACATCCTTGAGCTCCAATGTGTTTCCGTTAAGCTCACCGCAGAACAAACCGGAATGGCTTATCATCCAGATATGATTGAATGAATCGACGGTCATGCCGAAAATCGCATCCAACCTACCATCCGGAACGTTTATGAAAATCTTCTCCGGTGTATATCCGCCAGCGGGGTTCTTGCGCAGCCTGTACAGTCCGTCGCCCCATGTGCCGACAAGATACGAATCGCCATACTCAACGATTCGCATGGGATTATCTTGAGCACCAATGGGGTTCATCTTCTGGAATCGGTCCGTTCGCCGGTTATAGCGATAAAGTCCACTTCTCCAAAACGAGACCCACACGCCATCCTTGGAGTCCCGGTACACAGTGTTCACACTTGTTACCGGAAGCGACGTGTCATAAGTCCTCACACTATCCAATGTGTTGGAAGCCCTTACAAGACGCTTGTAAGTACCTACCCACACCGAAGCGCCATCCGCATCGGGCACCACGGCACGTATTTCATAGTCGTTCAAGTCCGAAGCCGATGAATGCCTTAATGTCAATCGTCTGGAGTCCATCAGGTTCAATCCTCGCTTAGTGCCAATGAAGAGAGTCCGCTCGTTATCCTCAGCGATGGCGGTTATGGCATTGTCGGTGAGCAAATCCATATTTTCCCGATTCGAGCGCCAGGTCTTCACCCTATAGCCATCGTAACGGCACAAGCCGTCATTCGTGCCAAGCCAAATGAATCCTTCACTGTCATTGTATATAGTATAGACTGAGTTGGACGGCAATTCGTTCAACACCGGCAGATTGGTTATCGTGGCTGATATCCGGTCAGCGAATGCCCATGCAGGCATAGACACGATACACAGCAGAATGACCATTTGAATTTTCCTTGTGCTCATGATATCTATAATAAGAATAAGTTTCCACCCACAAAATTAGGCAAGAGCGACGACTTGAGCAAGCGGAAAAGCCGATGCACGGTAGCGATGCACAAATTTTGGAACACATTGAACTAAATTCGGCACGAATGAGCCGAGGCAAGGGCGTTCCGGGCAAGTAAAATCCGGACGCGATTCTCCTCACGCCTCGGAATGACGTTGTTATTGACTAAATAACGGACATGTATAGTCTGAAATTTAACATCAGACTATTTGTTCGTTAGTAATTTTGCATCGTAACAAAGTCAAAAACCAATACATACGACAATGAATAGCAAAACCAATCGACTCGCATTCCTGGCGATAGCCATGGGCGTAGCGCTTCCAATGACAGCGTGGGGAGAGGAAGCGAAGGAATCAACGGCATCCCCCAAAACAACCATCAACATCGACGGAACCGGAGAAACGGTTTCTTTCACCGTAAGGCCGCAGAATCTGGGTCAGAACATCCGCATCAAGGCTCCTGTGGGATTTGAAGTCTCGCCCACCGAGATTCCTGCCGGGACAAAGCAACAGGATGTCACCGTAACGTATATCGGATATGGCAACCGCACCGAAGGAAAACTCATTCTCAAAAGTGGCGAGACCAAACAATACATCAAACTTGTAGGCAACGGCACGCCCTTGAAGGTGAAGGACAATCTGGACAAGGTGGCTACCGATAAGGCAGAAAACGGCAAAGCTCTCAACAAGACTTTCTGCATCGGCAAAAACGGATATACCTATGAGTTCAAGTTGGCTTCGAACGAAGACGGGTTCGACTTCATGCCCTTCGTGGTAGACGCAAACGGCAACGGGGTCAAGCTCTATGTGTCAGACAGTGAGTTCGGATACTTCAACGCACGCAACAAACGCGGTTTCTCCAATCCGTCGACCAATGGCCTGGCGGGAGGCACCGGCCGTTTCTACAACAACGATGGCAAGAGCCATGTGTACCGCATTGCGGTCACACCGACAAACTATGCCTTCGTGTACCGCGACGGCATCGCAGTGGATACGCTCAACCTTGCCATGCTCAGTCCGCAGACGGGATTTGCCGACGGCAAAGGCGAAATGTCCGAGAACCTTTTGCGAAATGGTGACTTCGAGGGAGGCTACACCTGCATCCCCAATGATAAAATACTCGCCCGTATGGAGGGTTGGGACATCGTAATAGGCGACCGTTGGAATTCCGAGCAGTACATTGACAACCAAGAGATGTCGGCCGAGATTGACAACGACAACCATGTATTCAGAATCCGTCCCTACAAATGGGGAGGAAGCCACTGGGGAGATGGTTCCATCGAACAGATTGTCGATGTAGTCCCCAACGAAACCTATACCCTGGAGGCTCTCGCACACGGCGGCACTTCCGCAAAACGCGGAAACACCGGACGGATTGTGATAAGTGAGGTTCAGGACCGGTCAAAGAAGACGGAGACTGTCATCGCTTCAGACTCTTGGGAAATGTACTCTCTCAACCATACGGCATCACCCGAATGCAAGCAGCTCTCCATATCTTTCGCGGTAGGCAAAGGCAGCTACAACACCGACATCAAACCTGTCTACGTCGACAACGCGCGTCTTGTGGGCACGGCATGTACCTACAAACCCAAGTATGGTTATGAGAACAACAATGCCACCATCGAGTATGTCGCATTTGACAATTCGGGTGCCTACGCGCCCCCTGCTCCCGCAATAGAGGTTTACATCAAATAAAGCCGTTATCCGTATGAAAATCAGAAGATTTCTTATCTCGTTATTGACATTGGCATCTTGCTGGACATTGCCGGCACAATTCAGGCCTGGACAGGTCTGGCTCGACGTGAACGGCAAAGCGATCAATGCACATGGAAGCTGCATCGTCCATCACGACGGCCTGTACTATTGGTTTGGCGAGGATCGAACCAAATCAGTGTCCAATGGAGTAAGTTGCTACAAGTCGGCAAACCTTTACGACTGGGAACGAGTAGGACTGGCATTGGCCACACAAGGGGAAATGAGGGACGACAAAAACGACATAGCCCAAGGCCGGCTCTTCGAACGTCCCAAGGTAATCTATAATCCAGCAACCAACAAGTGGATCATGTGGAGTCATTGGGAAGACGGCACCGGCTATGGTGAAGCCCGTGTCTGTGTAGCTGTGAGTGAACGGATTGAGGGTCCATATAGTCTGTACAAAACCTTTCGCCCCAATAAACACGATTCACGAGACCAGACTTTGTTTGTCGACAGCGATGGCAAGGCATATCATTTCGGTTCGACAGACATGAACACGAACATGAATGTCGCACAGCTACGACACGACTTCCTTGAGCCGTCGGGCAATGAGACAAAGATACTGAAAGGTCAAAAATGTGAAGCACCTGCGATATTCAAAGTCGGAGACACCTACTATGGACTCTTCAGCGGATGTACGGGCTGGGCACCAAACCCCGGACGTATGGCATACACCTTCGACATCCTTGGCGACTGGGTGTATGATGGAACCAACTTTGCCATCGACGCAAACAGACACACCACCTATGGCTCTCAAAGTGCCTACGTGTTCAAGGTAGCGGGTAAAGAAAACGCCTATGTGTATGTGGGAGACCGTTGGAACTCGGGAGATGTGGGAAACTCTACCCACGTCTGGCTTCCGATAAGCATGAGGTCGGGCTATCCAACGGTTGCCTGGTACGACCAATGGGATCTGAGCGTATTCGACAAGATGTATCGTTACAAGCGGGCCAAGGAAATCGTAAAGGGGAACAAGTACGCCATCTTGGAAAAGAAATCGAACCGCCTTGTGTCGCAGAAGCAAAGTCAGAGTCTCTGCATAGACGATGACGATGACGACACCAATCTTGAATTCGAGTATATCCCGACAGGCAAAGCCAACCACTTCAAGATTAAGGTTGTGAAGACAGGCAAATACCTTTTGTCCAAGATGGGTGTTCTCCGACTTGGGGATAGCGGGGATGAAGAGTCGGCAGTGTGGGAGCTTTTACCCCAAAGCGATGGATATTACAAATTCCACAACGTCGCGGCAGACAAATACCTCACTGTCTCCGGCGCAAACACAATGGCAGGCAGTGGGATACATCTCAGTCAGCTATCCAAGCGCGCTTCTCAGGATTTCGCAGTGTACTTCGATTCCGATAAGTACGATTACGAAACCGCGGATATGTTTTCAAACAGGTATCATTCTAATAAATAGAGCTAAAAGTTATGAGCATTAGAAATCGACTTTTACTTTCCGCCTTGCTAGCCGGCTGCCTGCATCTGCTGGCACCCGGAATGGCAAGTGCGGGACAATGGGCTGTCACGGCCATTCCCTTTAAACTCGTTGGTTCGTCAAAGGTGAACAATGTCAAGTTGATGTGGGACAAAGACAGCAATGCCGAGACCTACCGTATCTACCGCAACGATGAGTTGCTCGGAGAGGTAAGCGGTTATGCTTACGACGATTATGGTCTGCCAGTGGACAAGACTGTCTATTACCGCATTGAGGCAATCGGTAAGAACGGTTATTGCGAAAGCTCCTATCCGGCCAAAGTCAACACCTTCACGACACTCCCGACACAAGTACTTTCCGTCTACGACAACATTGATGGCAAATATCTCCAAAAAGACAACTCCTCACGACCCGAAGGCTTCAACGTCAAAGGAAGATATTATAAGTATTCCATCAACCGCGGCCCGAACAAGCAATGGGTATTGACGGAAAGCGTATCGAAGGATGGTCTCACCGGCTGGTCTGTTCCACGGGTCGTGTACAATCATCCGGACTGCAAATTTGAAGGAAACGCCTTTCACTACAATCCCAACACGGGGAAAGTAGTCTTCTCATCTCATTATGAGGACGAACAAGGTTACAAAGCCGCAAAAATATTCCTTGCCGAGATTACTCCCGGAGGTTCACTGACTGTCGGGACAGCCGAACGGCCACTGGGACACGATTCACGAGACCAGTCACTGTTCATCGACTCGGACAACACTGCCTACCTGTTGTCCGCCACCAACACCAATCAGGATATCAACATCTACAGACTGGACGAGAGCTGGACGAAACCCGTGGAGCTGTGCAACACCATTTGCAAGGGTGCTCACCGCGAAACCCCGTTCATCACCAAGGTGGACGGAGAATATTACTTCTTCAGTTCAAAGGCTTCCGGTTGGTATCCGAGCCAAACGCTATATTGCTCCGCATCGGACATCTCCGGCGAGTGGAGTTCACTGAGAGAGATAGGCAGTAATTCCAGCTTCGACGCACAATTCAACAGAATCCGCAATTGGGAGAACACCTCCGCATGTTGGAGTTATCACTGGGGAGCCCAACGCAAATACAAGACACCGGCAGGCAATTTTCCCCGCATAACCATGCTGGCCTTTAATAATGGTTCGGCCTCAATGGCTTATTTCCGGCACATAGAGTTCAATGAGAAATATGGAGTGATTCCCATTCAGAACGGGAAAAACCTGACTCTACACAAGTCGGTAACATCCAAGGTAAAAGGCTCTGAAGGGATTAAAGCAAGCTGCATAACCGACGGGGCTATGTGCGAGTCCTCAGATTATTTCAAGAAAAGCGCAAGTTCCGCATTCGGACAACCATACATCCTGACCATCGATATGGAGAATCCTGTCACTCTTTCGGAGATAAACCTGGCGACACGTCTTGTCAATGGCTCTGAGTGTGCCTTCAAATATACCATAGAAGGCAGTCTCGACAATCAAGCGTTCGACATGCTTGTTGACGGGCGCAACAGTTGGGAAGTTGGTTTCATAATCAAGGATGTAGAATCAACAAAGGCATATCGTTACCTACGCCTCAGGATATTTGACATCACCAGCGTGCATAAGGGAAATTCCCAAAATTGGGCGGACGGAATATATGAACTGACCGCATATGGCAAGACTCCACAGTGACGCAGCGTATAACAGGTTGATATCATGGGGGAAACAATTCATTTGAACTATTTGAAGACAGGGCTGATTGAATCAGTCTTGTCTTTGTTATTTATTGGAGACATTTGAATGATTCATGGATAAGACATCGTATGAATATCCCTAATTTTGCAGCAAAACCAAATAAACAATCATGAAAACAACAATCAAGAACCTTAGCGGATGCATCGCATTAGCCCTGTGCGTTTCACTCCCATGGGCAAATGCAGGGGCTCAAAACCAGAAAGGGATATTCAAACTCTTCAGTTCCGAAATCCCAGCCGGAAGTCAATGGGAGGAAACAAACAAAATTGTCCGCGGAGGCGGCTACTCGCCTGACAAGAACAAGAACAACTATATATATGTAGGGTGCGGCAGAAATTCACATTCGGCGCATCTGACCGGGCTCAACATTCAAATACGTAAGAATCCCGCCACCGGTCAGTACCGATACATAAGCTTCGCTTGGATTAAATGGGGTGGCCATCAAATCGGCATCAAGTTCGATGTCGTTCCCCAAGGAAAAGCGAAAGGCGAGAAATACGAATACACCTATGTAGCCGGTCAGGCATCAGAGAATGCTCCGGCTCCGATAACCAATGGTCTGTCAATCGCCAAAGAATCCCCCGGCAACTGGATGGTGATGTCGCGCGACCTCTGGAAAGATTTCGGAGATTTCGATATAACCGGCGTCACATTCATTTGTCCCGAACGCAGGGATGCCGGATTCGATGAGCTCATCTTCGCACAGAACGAAGCACTACTGGCCGCTCATGCCCCGGCGGTTCTTCCAACCGAAGTGGCCACGCCGCAACCGGTCAATGAGGAAGAGGACGCGTATCTGCTCGAAGAGTGGGCGGAAGCTGAGGCGGAAGCCGCCACTCCCGATGACGTGCAGATTGACTGGGAACAGCAAATCAGGGCCGGCGGCATCATGATGTATCCGTTGTATGCTCTCGGTGTCCTGGCCATACTACTCACTATCCAGCGTCTGCTCTTCTCACGTACGGGCGTAATCGCCCCAAGGAAGCTACGCAAAGGCATCGTGGAAGCTTTGTCAAGCGGAGATATGGAACGGGCCGAGCAATTGTGCGACATGTACAAAGGCACGACCCTCGGGAAATCCCTCAACTTCATTATCCGTCACAGGAATGCCACACGAGAGGCAGTATCCGAGAC
>CAVFNZ010000016.1:0-30394 GCA_963624095.1 Clostridium sp. CAG:217
AAATCAACCGCTCGGGTACTATAAGTGTCGTAGTGGTGAGCAAATCACATGGAAATCAGTAATCAATCTTCCGGGGTACGGGTTTTTAGCCGAATGATTTGCTTGTTCAGAGGATTGTCGTAACTTTGCGGAAATAATATCCCTAACGCCCCATGGAATTAGTCATAATACTTGCACTCATCCTGCTCAACGGATTGTTATCAATGTCTGAAATCGCACTTGTGTCAGCGAGGAAGACGAAACTTGGAAACGATGCCAAGAAAGGAAAGAAAGCCGCCAAGGCCGCTTTGAAACTGTCGGAAGACCCCGACCGCTTTCTGTCAACCAT
Source organism: Clostridium sp. CAG:217 (assembly GCA_963624095.1). Taxonomy (GTDB): domain Bacteria; phylum Bacteroidota; class Bacteroidia; order Bacteroidales; family Bacteroidaceae; genus Phocaeicola_A. The sequence continues at coordinate 329 of CAVFNZ010000016.1, forward strand.
ACAGATAGGCATCACGCTGATAGGGATACTGACCGGTTTGTATTCCGGTGAGACCCTTGCGGGCGGGCTGGCACACGTTTTGGACGGCGTTCCCGCCTTGAAGCCGTATGCTCCTGCAATAGCCAAGACAATTATTGTGGTTGTCGTCACCTACTTGACGCTAATCCTGGGGGAGCTTGTCCCGAAGCGTATCGGACTGAGCGACCCGGAACGTGTCTCCCAACTGGTGGCACGTCCGATGCTGTTATTGTCGCAATGTGCGTCGCCCTTTGTGTGGCTTTTGGCGAAAAGTACATGGCTGACGGTCAAGTTACTGAGATTGGACAGGGAAAAGTCATCGAACGTGACGGAAGAAGAGATAAAGGAAATCGTCAAGGAAGGTTGCCGGAGCGGTGAGGTTCAAGAGGTTGAACAGGACATCGTAGGACGTGTATTCACCCTTGGCGACCGCAGCGTGGATTCTATAATGACCCATAGGAGCGAGCTTGTCTGGCTTGATATCACCGACAGCGTCAGCCGGATTAAGGAAAAGGTAAAGGACAATCCCTTTGGCATCTATCCCGTATCGTCCGGTAAGTCCGATGCCATTTGCGGTGTTGTCCGTCTGAAGGACTTGTTCCTTGCCATTGACCAACCGGACTTCTCCTTGAAGAATGTAGTCCAAGAGGCTCATTTCATACCCGAGAACCAAAGTGTTTATGCCACATTGAAACAGTTTAAGGATACACGGATGAAGTATGCCCTTGTGGCTGACGAGTTCGGGGAAGTGCAGGGTGTGGTCACGCTGATGGATATACTGGAAGGGCTGGTCGGACAAGTGCCGGATGTGGGAGAGGAGCAGGATGTTGTGAAAAGAGCCGACGGGACATGGCTCTTCAGTGGTCAGTACCCGTTTTATGACTTCCTGGCCCACTTCGATTGTGAAGACCTGTATGCGGATCATGACTACAATACTATCAGCGGGCTGATACTGGAGGTGCTGAACCGTCTGCCCAAGACAGGGGAGAAGCTGAAATGGATGGACTTCGAACTCGAAATCGTCGATATGGACGGTGCACGCATAGACAAGGTGTTGGTAAGCTTTCAGCCGAACAACAACCGTTCCCTATGAACCTTCGGAATGGAAGCGTTAGTTGTATATGCCTTTCAAACCCGTCTTGTGGCACTTGTGACCGGTCTTGTGGGCTGGTGAATCCTATGTGTACAGATTCCTTATCTTATCGAAGATGTCGAAGAGTTCGCTCACGGTCTCGGCACGCAGCATGGCGATGCGGGTCTCCTTGAAGTTGGGCAGACCCTTGAAGAGGGGAGAGGCTGCCAGGTGACGGCGGATGTGGAGGATGCCGCGGCGTTCGTCCAGGCGTTGCACGCTTTGCAGCACTTCTTCGCGCAGTACGTCCATCTTCCAGTCGAACGAGAGGGGCGGTAACTCCTCACCGGAACGCAGGTAGTGCGTCACCTCCTTGAAAATCCAGGGACGGCCAAAACTGCCACGGCCTATCATGATGGCATCCACGCCATATCTGTCGAAACACTCCTTGGCGCGTTGGGGGGTAGTGATGTCTCCGTTGCCAATGATGGGAATGCGGATGCGGGGATTGTTCTTCACCTCACCGATAAGCGTCCAATCCGCCTCGCCCGTGTACATCTGCGCACGGGTACGCCCGTGGATGGTCAAGGCTTCGATGCCGCAATCTTGCAGTTGTTCCGCCAACGTGGGGATAATCTTGTGGTCCGCGTCCCACCCCAGACGAGTCTTCACTGTCACGGGTATCTTCACGGCATCGACCACCGCCCGGGTGATTTCCAACATCTTGGGGATGTTCTGCAACATGCCGGCTCCCGCACCTTTGCCCGCGACACGCTTCACCGGACAGCCGAAGTTGATGTCCAGAATGTCGGGGTGTGCTTGTTCCACAATGCGGGCGGCTTCCGTCATGGCGTCTGTTTCCTTGCCATAGATTTGTATGGCCACGGGGCGTTCCTCTTCGCTGATTTCCAACTTCTGCATCGTCTTGTTGACGGAACGGATGAGCGCATCGCTCGACACGAACTCGGTATACACCAGGTTGGCTCCAAAACGTTTGCACATCAGACGGAAGGCTATGTCGGTGACATCCTCCATGGGAGCCAACAACACCGGCTGTTCTCCCAAATCTATATCGCGTATCTTCATGTTCCTGTAGTTTTATTCCCGTGTGTCGGCCCCCCACATCATCTTGTTGCGCAAGGTTTGGAAGAAGACGTGGTTGCAGCGTTTCACTACCTTGGTGGTGTAGTCCGCCTTGCGGATGGTGAGGCGTGTGCCTTGTTGACAAGTCTCGCTCCGCCCGTCCAGTGCGACCAGGAAGTTGTGGTTGCGACTCTCCACGTCGAGCGTTACTCTCCAATCATCGCGTATCACGATAGGCCGCATGTTCAGACTATGCGGCGCTACGGGCGTGAGGGCTATCGTGCCGGCGTGTGGCACCATGATGGGACCGCCTACGCTCAATGAATAGGCGGTGGAACCTGTCGGGGTGGCGATGATGATGCCGTCCGCCTGATAGGTAGTGAGCAAGGCCCCGTTGATGTGTGTGTGGATGCTAATCATGGACGAGCTGTCACGCTTCAGGATAGCTATCTCGTTGAGGGCGAACGGGTAGCCTTTCAAGCTGTCGCCATCCGCATCCAACTGCAACACACTGCGGTCTTCCACTTGATAGCGGCCGCTGAAAATCTCGTCAAACGTCTCGTTAATCTCGCTGGGCGAGATGTCCGCCAAGAACCCCAAGCGGCCTGTGTTGATGCCCAGGATGGGGATGCCGCGTTTGCCCACGCGCATCGCCGATTTCAAGAAAGTGCCGTCACCTCCCACGCTGATGACCATGTCCGCATCGAAGTCGTCTCCTTCGAAAACGCCGTCAGGTTGGTACCGTGCGGTCAGTCCCTTGGGAAGAAGACGGTAGAAGTCGCTGTCGACATAAATCTCGGCCCCGTGGGCACGCAGCGTAGCGAGCAGCTGCTCGGCATGCGACGACTTCTTGGTTTGGAACGTATTCCCGAATATGGCAAATCTCATCATAGCGAAACGCGATGTCTTTAGTTAATTAAATATTTCTTTCTGCCCAAAGAGGCACACTTACGCAAAAATCTCGTAATTTTGCCGAGAAGAAAACCATGGCGAGACCTTGGCTTCTTTATTAAGGATAGTGCAAAGATACGCTTTTATTATTAAAGTTTGTGGAAGATGACAAAGCTAAGTGTAAATATTAATAAGATTGCTACGCTGCGCAACGCGCGTGGCGGCAATAATCCTGATGTGGTGAAGACCGCTTTGGACTGCGAATCTTTCGGTGCGGAGGGGATTACGGTGCATCCGCGCCCCGACGAACGGCACATCCGCAAGACGGACGTGCTCGATTTGAAGGGTGTGCTGAAGGTGGAGTTCAACATCGAAGGTTATCCTTCCCCGGAGTTCATCGACTTGGTGCTGAAGGTGAGGCCGGCGCAGGTTACGCTGGTGCCTGACAAACCCGACCAACTGACCTCCAATGCCGGATGGGACACCAAGGCCAATCAGGCGTTCTTGACGGAAGTCCTCGACGCGTTCCGCAAGGCGGGCATCCGCACTTCGCTCTTCGTGAGCGCCGACCCGACGATGATTGACTATGCCGCCAAGGCGGGTGCCGATAGGGTGGAACTCTATACGGAACCTTACGCCAGCCTCTATCCGAAAGATAAAAAAGCCGCCGTGGCACCTTTTGTGGAGGCAGGCAAATGCGCGCGCTCTTTGGGCTTGGGACTGAATGCCGGACACGACCTTAGTCTGGTAAACCTTGCCTATCTTCACGAGAATATACCATGGATAGACGAGGTCTCCATAGGACATGCGCTCATCTGCGACGCCCTCTATCTGGGACTGAAGAAAACCATCGAGAAATATAAGAACTGCCTCCGCTAACCGAACGGAATGCCGTGTTGGCGGATTATCCTAAAAAGAGAAGAGTATGAAAACGATTTATGTATTCTTGGCCGATGGCTTTGAGGATGTCGAAGCCTTGGGAACGGTGGACGTGTTGCGCCGGGCTGGTCTGTCCGTACGTACCGTCTCCATCATGAAACGTACGGAAGTGCGGAGCGCGCACGGGATAACGGTGAAGGCTGACGAACTGTTTGAGGACGCTGACCACACGCAAGGTGAGATGCTGATACTGCCAGGAGGAATGCCGGGGGCATCCAACCTGAATGAACACAAGGGTCTGCTCAAGGAGATAGAGACGATGGCCAAGGCCGACAAGCCGTTGGCGGCTATCTGTGCAGCCCCCATGGTATACGGCAATCTGGGCCTGTTGGCGGGTAAGCGCGCCACTTGCTACCCGGGCTTCGAGAAGTTCTTGAAAGGAGCCACTTACACTGCCGCACCGGTGGAGCAGGACGGTAACTTCATCACGGGAAAGGGGCCTGGTGTCACGTTTGATTTCGCCCTCGCCATCGTGGCCAAGTTCTGTGGCGATGCCAAGGTGGCCGAACTGCGGCAAGGCATGATGATGTTATGAACAAATACGCGGTCATCGTAGCGGGAGGCAAGGGGCAGCGGATGGGGAGTGCCGTCCCCAAGCAGTTCCTGCCCATAGGGGGTGTGCCCGTGCTGATGCGCACGCTTCAGACTTTCTATGTCTACGATGCGGCGATTACGCTGATATTGGTGCTGCCGGATTCGCAGCGGACCTACTGGCAATCGCTCTGCGAAGAGTACGGGTTCAGCGTGCCTCATCGCGTTGTGTGTGGGGGCGAGACGCGCTTTCACTCCGTGAAGAACGGGTTGGACAGTATTGCAGGAGAGCCGGAAGCCTTGGTTGCGGTGCACGACGGTGTGCGGCCGTTCGTGGCTCGTGAGGTGATAGACTCCTGCTTTGAGGCGGCGGCGCAAGGCGGCGCTGCCATCCCGGTGGTGGATGTGGTGGAAACGGTGCGCCGTTTGACCTCTACGGGAGAGAGCCGTACGGTGAACCGCAGTGACTATAAGTTGGTGCAGACCCCTCAAGTGTTCAGCCTGCAATTGTTGCGCAGGGCATACGCCCAACCCTATGCTCCCTGTTTTACTGACGACGCTTCCGTGGTGGAGGCCCTTGGCGAGAAGGTGGCTTTGGTGGAAGGCAACCGTGAAAACATCAAGATAACAACTCCTTACGATATAAAAGTCGCCAACGCCTTGCTTTGAATGTTTGACATCACTACACGCGACATAAAGTATTTGACCGGGGTGGGCCCGCAAAAGGCGGCAATCCTCAACAAGGAACTCAATATCTTTTCCTTGAACGATTTGCTGTACTATTTCCCCTATAAATACGTAGACAAGAGCAAAGTGTATCGCGTCAGTGAGATAGACGGCAATATGCCTTATATCCAGCTGAAGGGGTGTTTCCTCAGTTTCGAGAAGTTGGGCGAGGGTCGCCAACGGCGTTTTGTGGGACACTTCTCCGACGGTACGGGCGTTGTGGACTTGGTTTGGTTCCAGGGTATCAAGTTTGTGGAAGATCGCTACAAGCTGCATACGGAATATATTGTCTTCGGTAAGCCGACCGTCTTCAACCGTCGCATTAACATTGCCCATCCCGATATCGATGTGGCATCTGAATTGGAACTCTCCGAGCGGGGGCTGCAACCTTTTTACAATACCACGGAGCGGATGAAGCGGGGATTCCTCAACTCGCACGGCATCGAGAAGTTGATGGTCAACCTGTTCGCTCTCTTGACGGGTGAGATTCCCGAGACGTTGCCTCCGGCCATGGTGCAGCAGTATCACATGATGTCGCTGACCGACGCCCTGCGCAACATTCATTTTCCTAAGAACCCTGACCAGTTGCGCAGGGCGCAGTATCGGCTGAAGTTCGAAGAACTCTTCTATGTGCAGCTCAATATCTTGCGTTATGCCAAAGAGAGACAACGGAAATACTGCGGTGCCGTCTTCTCCAAGGTGGGCGACGCGTTTCTCTCGTTCTATCACAACAACCTGCCTTTTGAATTGACAGGCGCGCAGAAGCGGGTGATGAAAGAGATTCGCAAGGATGTGGGCAGCGGCAAACAGATGAACCGCCTGTTGCAGGGCGACGTGGGCAGCGGCAAGACTTTGGTGGCGTTGATGAGTATGCTCATTGCCATCGACAATCATTACCAGGCTTGTCTGATGGCGCCTACGGAGATATTGGCAGCCCAGCATTATCAGACGATAACCGGATTTCTGCACGACATGGATGTGCGGGTGGAACTGCTCACGGGTTCGGTGAAAGGGAAGAAACGGGAACAGATATTGCGGGGATTGTTGACCGGTGACGTACATATATTAATAGGTACGCACGCGGTGTTGGAGGACACGGTCAGCTTCAATTCGCTGGGCATGGTGGTCATTGACGAACAGCACCGCTTCGGGGTGGCGCAGCGTGCCAAACTCTGGACGAAGAATGCCGTCCCTCCGCACATTTTAGTGATGACCGCCACACCCATCCCCCGTACCTTGGCCATGACGCTGTATGGTGATTTGGACGTGTCCGTCATAGATGAATTGCCGCCGGGGCGCAAGCCGATCGTGACCATACACCAGTTCGACAACCGCAGGGCTTCGCTCTACGAAAGCCTGCGTAAACAAATCCGCGAAGGGCGACAGGTGTATGTGGTCTATCCGCTCATTCAGGAGAGTGAAAAGATGGACATCAAAAACCTGGAGGATGGCTATGAACAGCTGTGCCATGAGTTCCCCGAATACAAGATAAGCAAGGTGCACGGCAAGATGAAAGCGGTGGACAAGGATGCGGAGATGCAACGCTTTGTCACCGGCGAGACGCAGATAATGGTGGCTACCACGGTCATTGAGGTGGGCGTGAACGTGCCCAACGCCTCCGTGATGGTGATAGAGAACGCCGAACGCTTCGGACTCTCGCAGCTTCATCAGCTACGCGGAAGGGTGGGACGTGGCGCGGACCAGTCCTACTGCATCTTAGTGACGAGCTACAAGTTGGCGGAGGATACACGCCGTCGACTCGAAATCATGGTGCAGACCAACGACGGCTTTGAAATAGCGGAGGCGGACTTGAAGTTGCGCGGGCCGGGTGACTTGGAGGGCACTCAGCAGAGCGGTGTGGCTTTCGACTTGAAGATTGCCGACATCGCCCGTGACGGGCAACTGCTGCAATTCGTGCGCGACGTCGCCCGTAGGGTGATTGAGGATGACCCTGCTTTCGAGAAGTCTCAAAACCAAATCTTCTGGAACCGGCTGAGGGAACTACGCAAGACGAACATCAACTGGTCTTCCATCTCTTGAACGGTAAAAATAGTCCCCGTAGGTGAGGAAAGAACGAAAACATGTTGTAAAACATGTACCTTGCTCAAACGCTTTGTGGCGTGTGGATTCAGCGTAATCTCCCTTGCGTGTTCCGTGTCCTTTGTCAGAAAAAGTTAGTTAAAAGCTTGGCTCTTTTCAGCGATTATGCTTACCTTTGAACGTTTTTGAAATTACAAGGACTGCTCTTTTGGACTTCTGTAACCCCGAAATGAAGAGTCAAGCGGGAGTGTTGGAGGGTGTCTACTAACGAATACCATGCCTCGGCAAGTGTTGCGCAATGCTTGCGATGGGGAAAATGAAAGGAGAAATAAACGAATGATTTTGAAATACCTGAAGCTGTTTTCGGTTGTTGCGCTGAACTTTGTCGGTCTCAACGCTGTCGGACAGGACTTGCTCGCAAGTCAGGCACCAATAGACAAGAAGATGAGAACGATTGACTCCGTGGCATTGCAACGCCAGATTCAATTTGAGCAGTCGCTCTATCCCGCCTATAGCATTTATCCGAATTGGGACAACCGATATGTCCACTCCTACGGCAATGTAGCCGTTCCGGATACTTTCCTCATCAATCTCACGGGCTTCTGTATGCCTACTGACAGCAGGAAGATTACCTCCAAGTACGGACCTCGCCGTCGTCGTATGCACTACGGGTTGGACTTGAAAGTCTATATCGGTGACACTATCCGTGCCGCTTTTGACGGAAAGGTGCGCATTGTGAGATACGAGCGCAAGGGATACGGTAAGTATGTAGTCATCCGTCACGAGAATGGTTTGGAGACTGTCTACGGACACTTGTCGAAGCAACTCGTTGCGGAGGATGAATTCGTCAGGGCCGGTGATGTGATAGGTCTCGGTGGTAACACCGGACGTTCCACGGGCTCTCACTTGCACTTCGAGACGCGGTTCTTGGGTCAGGCCATCAATCCCGAACTGCTCTTCGACTTCCCCAATCAGGATGTCGTGGCGGACACTTGGCTCTATCGTAAGTATGGCGCATCGCGCAGGGTAGCTTCTAAAGCGGACGCAACAACCGGCGGAGACGGTGGCGAGATTGTCTACTACAAAGTGAAGTCGGGCGACACCCTGTCGAAAATCGCCAAACGTCAGGGAACCACTATCGACCAGCTGTGTAAGCTCAACCGAATCAAACGCACGACGACCCTCAGACTGGGTCAGGTGCTCCGTTGCTCGTAAATTATTGAACATTATACAGGAAAGAGTCGGCAAAGTTTTCTTGCCGACTCTTTTTTTCGTACTTTTGCAAGCAATCTATTTCGAACATGAGCGATACAAACAAGCAATTTGAGAGCATTATCCGGCAGTGCCGTGAGGTGTTTGCCGATAAGCTACAGGATTATGGTGCTTCGTGGCGCATCATGCGCCCCTCCTCGGTAACCGACCAAATCTTCATCAAAGCCAACCGCATACGCAGTCTGGAGACGAAAGGCGTGGCTATGGTGGATGAGGGCATCCGCCCCGAATTTATGGCCATTGTCAACTACGGCATCGTGGGGTTGATTCAACTTGAGCTCGGCTATGCCGACACGGACGACATGAGCGTGGAGCGTGCGTTGGAGTACTACGATAAGTACGCCAAGGCGGCATTGGAGCTGATGATTGCCAAGAATCATGACTATGACGAGGCTTGGCGCTCGATGCGTGTAAGCTCCTACACCGATCTGATATTGACAAAGATTTACCGGACGAAGCAGATTGAAGCCCATCAAGGCAAGACAATCGTTTCCGAAGGAATCGACGCCAACTATATGGATATGATAAACTATTCCGTATTCGGACTGATAAAGTTGCAGTTTGGAGAGTAGTGCGAAAAATAGGATACTGAAAGCATGGACCAATCTTTGCAAGGTGGGTCTGTCAATCGTCTTTATCTTCTCCGGTTTCATCAAGGTAAACGACCCTTGGGGGACGTTCTACAAGGTGGAGGAGTACTTTAAGGCGTTCGGATTGTCGGACTATTTCCCGGAAATTGTCCCGCTCTTCTGCGCTGTCCTGTTGGGCGTGTTCGAGTTTTCCGTAGGTGTCTATCTGCTTCTCGGTATCCGACGCAAGTTTACCGCCATCGTCCTGCTGGCCTTTTTGGCGGTGATGACTCCCCTTACGCTCTATTTGGCCATAGCCAGTCCGATTGAAGAATGCGGTTGCTTTGGCGACGTTATCAAACTGACCAACTGGGAAACTTTCGGCAAGAATCTCGTCTTCTTGATTGGCGCGGTCTCTCTGTTCAAGTGGTCAGACCTGCAGGTGCGGATTGTCAGTACCAAAAGCCAGTGGCTGGCTTCCATCTACACCATCCTGTTTGTCTTTGCCTTGGCGGGATACAGCTATTACTACTTGCCGGTGTTCGACTTCAGCCCCTATCACATCGGTGCCAATATCCAAGAAGGGATGCGGATACCCGAAGGCGAGAAGGCTCCTGTCTACGATGTCGTCTATGTGATGGAGAAAGAGGGTGTACGCAAGGAGTTCTCTGTGGAGAATTATCCTGACAGTACTTGGACTATGGTGGAAGCGAAATCCGTGTTGAAGGAAGAAGGTTATCAACCGCCTATTCTCGATTTCTCCATCACGCTGAACGAGACGGGCGAGCGTATCTCTGAGCGGATGCTGGAGGATGACCGCTACACCTTCCTGCTCATCTCCCCATGGCTCAATAAGGCGGACGAAGGATACATCGATTTGATTAACGAAATATATGATTACAGTGTGGAGTACGGTTATCCGTTCTATTGCGTCACGGCCTCGTCCGATGCGGAGGTGGAGCAATGGCGTGAGCGGACGGGGGCTGAATATCCGTTCTGCGAAACGGATGAGGCTACATTGAAGACCATGGTGCGGTCCAATCCGGGACTGTTGTTGCTCCGGCACGGGACAATCGTCAACAAGTGGAGTTGCAGCTCCTTGCCCGATGAGTATGAACTGAGTGGACCGTTGGACAAACTGCCCTTGGCGCATATCACTCCATCCAGCGTCACCCGCAAGGTGGTTGTCGTGTTGGCGTGGTTCATTATTCCCTTCGCCTTGCTTGTCTGGGTGGATAGGATACTGGTTAAGCGAATGAACAAGATGAATAAACAGAAATAGTGTTTAAATTTTAAAGGTTTACAAAAATGAGAAAGAACATTGTTGCCGGAAACTGGAAGATGAACAAGAATCTTCAGGAAGGCATTGCTTTGGCAAAAGAACTGAATGAGATGTTGCAGGCTGACAAACCCAACTGTGATGTGGTAATCTGCACACCGTTTATCCACTTGGCTTCTGTCACTCCGTTGGTGGACGAGAAGCTGATAGGCGTTGGTGCGGAGAACTGTGCCGACAAAGTATCCGGTGCTTACACGGGTGAGGTTTCGGCCGAAATGGTGAAGTCTACCGGTGCAAAATATGTAATCCTGGGTCACTCGGAACGTCGCGCTTACTATCACGAGACTCCCGAAATTCTGAAAGAGAAAGTCGCTTTGGCTTTGGCCAATGGTTTGACTCCCATCTTCTGCATCGGTGAGGTGCTCGAAGAGCGTGAGGCCGGCAAGCAGAATGAAGTTGTTTACGGTCAGTTGGCTGGCTCTCTCTACGACCTGTCGGCAGAGGACTTCTCAAAGATTATCTTGGCTTACGAACCCGTATGGGCTATCGGCACCGGCAAGACGGCAACCGCTCAGCAGGCTCAGGAAATTCACGCTTACATCCGTTCGACCATAGCTGACAAGTATGGCAAGGAGGTAGCCGAGAATACATCTATCCTCTATGGTGGAAGCTGCAAGCCCTCCAATGCCAAGGAGCTTTTCGCTAACCCCGACGTGGATGGTGGTCTGATTGGTGGAGCCGCTCTGAAAGCTGCCGACTTCAAGGGTATCATCGACGCGTTCAAATAAGCGTGACGCTGAAAATAGTACGGAAACAGATGTGGACTACAGGCCTCCCTTCGAGCCTGTAGTCCATTCAAAGGAATGAATGAAGGGGTACGAATTTAACTGGCAAAAGAACATGAAACGTATAAAACGTATAGCGGCAACTGCATGTGTATTGTTGGCAAGCGTATGTGGCGTATTCGCCCAGCAATCCATCGTGGACGACTTGAAGACGCATCGTCCGGGAGAGGGTGAGGTGACACTGGTGCAGGACGCGGCCTTGACAAACCTGTTGGGTAAACCGGTCACTTCGCTCGCTTCGGGTGATGCGGAAAACAAAACGACCTTGAAGGTAAACGGTTATCGGGTGCAGGTGTATGCGGGCAACAACTCCCGCTCGGCACGCAACGAGGCCAATGCCATGGCGGACAAAGTGAAGGAGTTGTTTCCCGAACTCGTTGTCTATACCCATTTCGTGAACCCCAGATGGCTCTGTCGTGTAGGTGATTTCTGTAGCATCGAAGAGGCGGATGCCGTGATGCGCAAGCTGAAAGCCACCGGTTCGTTCCGTGAAGTCTCTATCGTTCGTGGTCAGGTAAACATACACTATTAGGCAATGATACAGATGGAAAACATGGAGCTTGACCCCATAAAGGTGGAGCAACTGCAGGAGCACTACAAGGCTATCCTGTCCATCCTGGGCGAGGATACTTCGCGCGAGGGGTTGTTGAAGACCCCCGAACGGGTGGCGAAGGCGATGCTGACCCTGACGAAAGGTTACCGGATGGATCCGAAGGCCGTCCTCAACTCCGCCAAGTTCAAGGAAGACTATAGCCAGATGGTCATTGTGAAAGACATTGATTTCTTCTCCCTGTGCGAACACCATATGTTGCCCTTCTACGGCAAGGCACATGTGGCTTACATCCCCAACGGCTACATTACCGGATTGAGCAAGATAGCCCGTGTAGTGGACATCTTCGCCCATCGTCTGCAGGTGCAGGAGCGCATGACGCTGCAAATCCGCGAGTGCATACAGGAAACTCTCAACCCCTTGGGCGTGATGGTGGTTGTGGAGGCACGCCATATGTGCATGCAGATGCGGGGTGTGGAAAAGCAGAACTCTATCACCACTACCTCCGACTTCACCGGAGCCTTCAACCGCGCTACTACCCGTGAGGAGTTCATGAACCTCATTCACCACAATAGTTAGTGAAAGAGGAAATACCGGTCAAGGGGAGTTTCGCCACAATCAGTTCGTTGTCAGTGTGCGCTCACCGGTCAGCTTGCCTATCTCCTGTAAGATGCTTTGCCACTCCTTAATCTGTTTTAAGGCGGCGGCGAGCCGCTCCGGGTCATTGCAGGTCTCGGGGTTCTGCAGTTGTTTCTTCATTTGGTCGCACGACTCCTTGATGACCGCATACTTGTATTCGCACATCAGTTGGGGGATGAGCTCGTGCAGCCGTTCCTGTTCAGAGAAAATCTTCTTGTTCTCCGAGTGATACCTACTGAGTTGGTAGCGGTCGATGACCAGGTCGGCAGCCAACCGGCTTACGTTCGGGTCGGGGTGTGACGAGAAATAACCATGGGCCGTGAAGTGTTCGTCGTGCAAGTGTTGCATGGACTCCTCCAGCACTTGTCGGAAGAGTGGATTCTCCAGTTGCAACTCATCATTCTTCAGGCTGTAGTAGACATACTCGATGGCGGTCACGGGTTGGTTATTCTCAGCGTCCTGTACGACAACCTGTTCGCCATAGCGTACGATGGCACTGATGATATCCTTCTCCAACGAATAGAACTTGTTGGTTCCTCTGAGGGGAAGGGGTGTGGCGACGGATTCACCGGCATTTGTCGGTGGAACAGGCTGTTCTCCGCTCTCTTCCGTCGCAGGCTGTTCGGTGGCTTGGCTCTCTTTTGGGGCATTGTCACCCTTCACGGTCTTTTCCTGCCTCTTCTTTTTTATCTCGTTGACCAACAGGCTCTCTTCCACTTGCAGCAGCTGGCTACACTCGTGGGTATAGACTGACCGTACGATGCCGTCGGGTATCACGGCGATACTCTTCACGATGTCCGCTATCAGTCCGGCCCGTTTGATGGGGTCGTTGCCGGCGTCAGATAGCAACAGGTTGGTCTTGAAGCGGATGAAATCCACCTCATGTGCGCTGATGTAGTTCTGGTAATCGGTGGCGTTGTGTTTGCGCGCGAAGCTGTCCGGGTCGTCCCCGTCGGGCAAAAGCACTACTTTGATGTTCATGCCCTCCTCCAACAACATGTCGATGCCTCGTATGGAAGCCTTGATACCTGCCATGTCACCATCGTAGAGCACGGTGATGTTATTGGTAAACCGGTGGATGAGTCGTATTTGTCCCTGCGTCAATGAGGTGCCTGACGAAGCCACAACGTTCTCTACACCGGACTGGTGCATGCTGATGACATCCGTATAGCCCTCTACCAGGAAGCAGCGATCCTGTTTCACGATGGCCTGCTTGGCAAAGTAGATGCCATAGAGTTCGTTGCTCTTGTGGTAAATCTCGGACTCGGGAGAGTTGACATATTTAGCGGTCTTGGCGTCGGTCTTCAGCACGCGTCCGCCAAAGGCGACAATCTTGCCCGACAACGTATGCACGGGGAAGATGACGCGTCCCCAGAAGCGGTCGCGCAATGCGCCGTTCTCCTTTTCATAACAGAGTCCCGTCTTTATCAAGTATTCTTTGTTGTATCCCTTGCCGATTGCCTCCTTGGCAAAAGCGTCGGGTTGGTTTAGGCAGTAGCCCAGCTGGAACTTTTTGATGATGTCGTCCCGGAATCCGCGTTGTCGGAAGTAGGTCATGCCGATGGTCATTCCTTCGGGATGATGATAGAGAATGTCCTGAAAGTAGTTGCGCGCGAATTCGTTGGCCACGAACATGCTCTCACGCAAACTCTGCGCCAGCTTCTCTTCCGAGGTCAGTTCGCGCTCCTTTATCTCGATGTTGTATTTCTTGGCCAGATACTTCAGAGCCTCGTAGTAGGACATCTGCTCATGTTCCATGATGAAGTGGACCACATTGCCACCCTTGCCGCAGGAGAAGCATTTGCAGAGTCCCTTGGATGGGGAGACGCTGAACGATGGTGTCTTCTCGTTGTGGAACGGGCACAGACCGATGTAGTTGACTCCCCGCTTGCGGAGGGTCACAAACTCAGACACCACGTCGACAATCTGCGCCGCGTCCAATATCCGGTCTATCGTTGCTTGGTCTATCATCAGTTTCGGAGTTGTTGGTTATTCCTGCTGTCGGTCTTTCCCGATGAGTTCCAGCAAGCGGTCTACCGCCTCGTCCGCAGGGATATTCTTCAGGATGCATTCTTTCTTCTTGTAGAGGCTTACCCGTCCGCGTCCGGCTCCCACATAACCGTAATCGGCATCGGCCATCTCTCCCGGACCGTTGACGATGCACCCCATCACGCCAATCTTCAGTCCTTTCAGACTGGATGTCGCGGCCTTGATGCGGGTCAACGTGTCCTGTAGGTCGAACAGGGTGCGGCCGCAACTGGGACAAGAGATGTACTCCGTCTTACTGACCCGTGTACGGGTGGCTTGCAGAATGCCGAAGGCGGTGGCATCGACCGTAGTGGAAGTCACCTTGCCGTTGTTGAACAGGAAGATACCGTCGCACAATCCGTCAAAGAGCAGAGCACCCATGTCGGCAGCGGCCTTCAACTGCAACTCTTCCGTGTCGTCCTCCTGATAGTGTTGGAAGAAGATTACGGGATTATCCAGATTCTCGTTCATCAGCTGATGTACCAACGCACGCAGTTCACCCGTCCGGTTGGGGTGGTTGCTCTGCGCGATTACCACCACTTCGGGGTGATGGCGCAACAGGGCTATGACTTCGTCCGTACAGGCCAGGTAGGTGAGGAAAAGAAACTTCAACGGACTCTTGTTCATGTTTATCTGCATGAACAGAGGCATGCGTGTTTCGTCCGTGGAGGGCATAAAGGCAGGGAAGGTGTTGGCTTCGCCTGTCCATGCGTCAGCGTCCACGATGTAGCCGCACGACTCGCGTTCGGTGGGCAGGTTGTGTCCCACATAGATGTAGTCCGGTTGGAACTGCGGGTCGGACGATACACGGGTATGATATCCGTCACCTATCACTACCGGCACATTGTTTCCTCCGATGTTGGCGACGGCTTGCGTCACGCGACGTTGGGGCGAGAGGTAGTCAAATTTGGGTGATGCGATGCCCGGAATCAACGGATGGTCGCCACGACGGGTTACGTACTCAACCAGTTTCTTGGCCACGGGAATCTCCGCTTCGGGGGCTTCGCTCAGTGACACGCGTATCGTGTCGCCCAACCCGTCGCAAAGCAACGCTCCGATGCCGGCCGCTGACTTGATGCGCCCGTCCTCGCCGTCACCGGCTTCGGTCACGCCCAAGTGCAAGGGAAACGACATCCCCTCTTGTTCCATGGTAGCGGCCAACAGGCGTACGGTCTTCACCATCACTACCGTATTGCTGGCCTTAATGGAGATGACCACATCGCTGAAACGCTCGTCCACGCAGATGCGCAGGAACTCCATACACGACTCCACCATACCTTTGGGTGTGTCGCCATAGCGTGACATGATGCGGTCTGACAGCGAACCGTGGTTTACGCCGATGCGGATGGCGGTGTGGTTCTGCTTGCAGATGTTGAGGAACGGCACAAAGCGGTCGCGTATCTTCCGTAACTCCTGTCGGTACTCTTCATCAGTATACTCCAAATGCTTGAAAGTGCGGGCGGCATCCACATAATTACCCGGGTTGATGCGCACCTTTTCGGCATAGAGCGCGGCTACCTCGGCCACTTTGGGGTTGAAGTGTACGTCCGCCACCAACGGGGTCATGTACCCCTGTTGGCGCAGTGAAGCGTTGATGTTCTTCAGGTTTTCCGCTTCAATAGTCCCTTGGGTGGTGAGACGCACATATTCGCCACCGGCATCAATGATTCGTTTGGCCTGTTCCACGCAAGCCTCGGTATCGCGTGTCGGCGTGTTGGTCATGGACTGTATGCGGATAGGATTGTCACCTCCCAACGGTGTCCCACCGATATGCACCTCCGAAGAGCGGCGACGGTTATAGTTGAACAAATCAATCATAGAAGTATACTATATATAATAAGGTATAAGCGTGCGGACGTTAAGTCCGTGCGCGTTTAGTTCGTTTTGTAGGCGTACTTCACCTCCTTCAGTTCCTTGTTGGCCTTCTCTATCTTCTCTTTCAGACCGGTCTTGTAGGCTGCGAAGGCTTCCGCCAGCTTCTCGTCACTCAGCGCGAGCATCTGCACGGCCAGAATGGCGGCGTTCATCGCTCCGTTGATGGCCACCGTAGCGACGGGGATGCCGGGAGGCATCTGTATGATGGAATAGAGCGCGTCCACACCATCGAGCACGGACCCTTTCACGGGAACGCCGATAACGGGTAGGGTGGTGTTGGCGGCTATCACACCCGGCAAGGCAGCCGCCATGCCGGCAGCCGCGATAATCACTTTGATGCCGCGCTCTTTAGCCCCCTTGGCGAAACTCTCTACGGCTTCCGGGGTGCGGTGGGCCGACAAGGCGTTCATCTCAAACGGCACTTGCATCTCATCGAGCAGTTTCGCCGCTTTTTCCATGACGGGAAGGTCTGACGTGCTTCCCATGATGATACTGACAATTGGTTTCATTGCTATTATGTGTTTGATAAATGTCTATATAAACAAAATACCGATAATGCTGCAGAGGACCCCTACCATGAATCCCGTCAGCACTTCCGACAAGGTGTGTTGACGAAGAATCATCCGTGCCGTTCCCAGCATGCCCGCCAACAACAGAAAAAGGCAGAGCCACTTCACGGGGTTGTAGAAGAACAGGAAGCTGAGTGCCACCAGTCCGCCAACCAGTTCGCCTACGGCGGTCATGTGCGCGCTGATTTTCCACCGGATGTTGACGATGGCGCAGATGACCAGGGCCATGATGGATGCCACAAGGATACCCGACAGGTAGCGGGGAATACGGAATCGGTACATTAATAGCAGACAGGCCGCATAGGCGGCTATCGTCATCACGTAAGGCACGATGCGTTTCTCCTTGTGACCCAAGTGGCGCAAGCTCCATCCGTTTATCTTCCGGTAGAGATAGATGCCCAGTAGGGGTATCAGCACGGTGAACGAGAAGACCGTCGCCAACAACGTCATCCGAAGGGAGACGGGCAACAGCCGCAGGTAAGTAAACGGAAGTAGTACCAGGAAACTTACCGTGGGAAAATAGAACGGGGTGAATACCACCGAAAGCACTCTGGCGGTGATTCGTAAATATTTCTCTTCCTTCATATAAAACTATTTTCTTAACCGGGCGACCGGGATGCCAAGTTGTTCCCTGTATTTTGCCACGGTGCGGCGGGCTATGGCAAAGCCTTTGTCCTTCAGTATCTTCGCCAGCTCTTCATCCGTCAACGGGTTGCTCTTGTCTTCCTTATCCACGCACTCCTTCAGGGTGCGGCGTATCTCCCTTACCGAAAGCTCTTCGCCCTCCTCGGTGGTGTATCCGTCACTGAAGAAGTATTTCAATGGATAGATTCCGTAGTTGGTCTGCACATACTTGCTGTTGCTGACCCTGGAGATGGTGGAGATGTCCAGTCCCGTACGCTCTGCCACGTCCTTCAGTATCATGGGCTTCAACAACGACTCGTCGCCCTCGGCAAAGAAAGGCCGTTGCAGGTCGATGATGGCCTGCATGGTCTTGCACATCGTCTGTTGCCGTTGTTTCACCGCGTCGATGAAACTCTGTGCGGCATCCATCTTCTGCTTGAGAAACAGCATGGCGTTCTTCGACTCTTTGCTTTGGTTCGCTTTGTTCTTTGTATGCTCTTCCAACATCTCCGTGAAGGTGCGGCTCACGCGCAGTTCGGGAATGCCCCGGTCGTTGAGGTTGAGCACGATGGAGCCGTCGTCCAGCGTGTCGACCAGAAAGTCGGGAATGATTTGTTGGAAACTGCGTCCTACCGCTTCGCCCAATGAACTTCCCGGGCGCGGGTTGAGGTGTGTAAGTTCCTTCTTGGCTTCGTCAAACTGCTCTTGCGTGAGGGAGAGACGCTGGAGAATCTTGTCCCAGTGTTTGCGTGTAAACTCTTCGTAGCACTTGGTGATGATGTTGATGCAATTCTCCTTGACGGTAGAATCCTCCTTGCGTTGCAGTTGCAACAGCAGACACTCCTGCAGGGTGCGTGCGCCGATGCCGGCAGGGTCGAAGTCCTGGAGTGTCCTCAACGCCTCCTTCAGTTCGTCCGTCGTCACTTCTATGCCATAGTTGAAACAAAGTTCGTCCGCAATGGCGGAGAGCTCTTTACGCAACAGCCCGTCATCGTCCAGCGAGCCGATGATGTACTCTATCAGTGTACGTTGCCGTTCGGTGAGGTCGCGTTCGCCCAGCTGCTCCTTCAGTTGTTCGTAGAACGAGGTGGTGTCGGAGAAGGGAATCTCCTCCGCTTGGGTCTCCGGTGAACTGTTGGTCTGCTTCAGCTTGTAGTCGGGGATGTCGTCTTCGGTGCGATAGTCGCCTAAAGACAGGTCTTCGTTGTCGTTCCCTTCGGAAAACGCGGAGTCCTCGTTGCCCTCCTCCTCGTTGTCATACGTCTCTTCACCGATTCCTTCTTCCGGTTGAGGCGTTCCTTCCTCCAAGGCGGGATTATCCAACAGTTCGGCTTTCACCCGTTCTTCCAACTCCACGGTTGGCAGTTCCAGCATCTTCACCACCATCACCTGTTGGGGTGAAAGGGTCTGTGCCTGTTGCTGCTTTTGTGTCTGATAGTTCCCTTGTTGCATAGCTCTTGCCGCTTAGATAAGATAGTGCAAAGGTAGTAATAATCTCAATAGTTGAAGCTGCTTCCTCCCAAAAACTCTCGGAGTAACGATGTGGGCGGAAGGTCGCGGTCCTGCACGGGAACAAAATACTGTATGAACTTGCGCAGCCGGTAAGCCTCGGAGTGTGCTTCGGAGTCCTGTGGCACCCGGTTGAGGATAGGCTCCACGAACTCCTTCAGTACGGACAGCTCGAAGAGCAGGGCGGAGTTGAACACCGCGTCAGCCTCTTCCTGGTAAGGGAATATCCACTTGTCCTCGCCGGCTCTCACGCTGGGCCAACGCAGGATGGTCTCTTCGGCGGAGTAGTTGCGGTACTTGTAGTCACGGATGATGCGTCGCAACAACCGGTTGTCCGTTGTGGGGATATAGTTGTGGTTGTCCAGCTTGATGCAGGTGAGTGCCGACACGTATACCTTATATTTACTCTCGGCGGGGATTTGTGGCGTCAACTCCGGGTTCAGCGCATGGATGCCTTCCAATATCAGTACCATGTTCTTTTTGATGCGCAGGTAGTCGCCCTTGAACTCCCGTTTGCCCGTGGTGAAGTTGTAGCGCGGCAACTCCACCTCTTCGCCTCGCAGTAGGGCACTCAACTGCTGGTTGAAGAGCTCCAGGTCGAGCGCATGGAGTGATTCGTAGTCATAGTTCCCCTTGGTGTCGAGGGGGGTATGGGCGCGGTCCACGAAGTAGTTGTCGAGCGAGATAGGGTAGGGACGTATGCCGTTCGTCATCAATTGTATGGAGAGCCGCTTGCTGAACGTGGTCTTTCCCGATGAGGAGGGTCCCGAGATGAGTACCACCTTCACGTTCCCCCGTTTGGTGATGTCGTCGGCTATCTGTCCGATGCGCTTTTCCTGCAGTGCCTCCGACACGTGAATCAAGTCGTTGGCGTGTCCCGCTTGGATTGATTCGTTGATATCGCCGACCGTGCTCACTCCCATTATCTCGTGCCACATCTGGTGTTCCCTAAAAACGTCCATCATCTTCTCTTGCTTCACAATCTCCTCCAATACGTCCGGGTTCTCGCGGTTGGGGATGCGCAGCAGAATACCTTCGTAGTATTTCACGATGTCGAACTGCTTGATGCTTCCCGTGCTGGGCAACAGGCTGCCGTAGTAATAGTCCACCGTGTCCCCCAACATATAATAAAAGGTATAGAGCTGGCCGGTTGTCTTCAAAAGTTTGGCCTTGTCGTACATGCCTTTCTTGTTGAACAGCCTCACCGCCTCTTCCGTGCGGCACTCTTTGCGGCGGAACGGGATATTCTCCGCGACAATCTCCTTCATCCGGTTGCGTATGGCTGTTACATCCTCCAGCGTGATTTCCCGGCCAATGCGTAGCGTGAAGAAATATCCCTTGGAGACGGGGTGCTGCATCTGTATCTCTCCTTTCGGGAAGAGTTCGTCTACCGCTTTTGCCAAAACGAAGCAGAGCGAGCGCACATAGGTGCGCATGCCCGATGCCGAGCGGACATCGAGAAACTCCACATCCTTGTTGTTGAAGGCTTTATAAGTAAGTCCCTCTACCTTGTTGTTCACCTTGGCACTCACCGGACCATAGGGCATGTTCAGTCCGAAACCCTTGTAAATATCCAAAAGAGAACTTCCTTCCGGAAATTCTTTTGATAGATTGATATTTTTGCAATATATTTGTAGCATAATTGAAATATGTATTTCTAACAGTTAGATAATCATTGTTTTTCGGGCGGTTAATATACTCGATAAAACAATAAGTTCTCAATAAACGGATAAGATTTAATAGATGGACTATTCTTTTTATGATTTTTTAAAGCTGCTTGGTTCGCTGGCTTTGTTTCTGTACGGAATGAAGATAATGAGTGAAGGATTACAGAAGTTTGCCGGCGACCGGCTACGGAAAATCCTGACAGCAATGACCACCAATAGGGTAACCGGAGTATTGACCGGCGTTCTGATAACCGCCTTGATACAATCCTCCTCGGCAACTACCGTAATGGTGGTCAGTTTCGTTAATGCGGGTTTGTTGACCTTGGCGCAGTCCATAGGTGTCATCATGGGTGCCAACATCGGTACCACCGTCACTGCCTGGGTCATTTCGGCCTTGGGCTTTCAGGTCGATATCGCTTCGCTGGCTCTTCCCTTGCTGGCGTTTGGCATCCCGCTCTTGTTCTCACAAAAGAGTTCCCGTAAGTCGATAGGCGAGTTCATCTTTGGCTTCTCGTTCCTGTTTATGGGATTGTCCATGCTCAACGCCAACGCTCCGGACTTGGGCAAGAACCCCGAGATGCTGGCTTTCGTGCAGAATTACACGGATATGGGTTTCTTTTCCATCATCCTGTTTGTGATTATCGGCACTGTACTGACGATGATTGTTCAGGCATCGTCGGCCACCATGGCCATCACGCTGATTATGTGCGCCAATGGTTGGATTAGTTTTGAACTGGGTGCGGCATTGGTACTTGGTGAGAATATCGGAACTACCATCACGGCCAACTTGGCGGCCCTCACGGGTAATACGCAAGCCAAACGGGCGGCGTTGGCCCACTTGGTGTTCAACGTGTTTGGTGTCATCTGGGTATTGTGTGCCTTCAAACCTTTCACGGGTGCTGTCTCCTGGTTTGTGGACAACGTCATGCATCTCGGCAACTCCGCGGCGGCAGTCCCCTATATGCTTTCAGCGTTCCATACCTCGTTCAACGTATGCAATGTGTTGATACTGATTTGGTTCGTGCCGCTCATTGAGCGTACCGTCTGTGCTATCATACCGCAAAAGGAGCAGGACGAAGAGTATCGTCTGCGCTTCATCTCCGGCGGTCTGCTCTCCACTGCCGAACTTTCCATCGTGCAGGCACGCAAGGAGATCAGCTTGTTTGCCGAACGCTGCCAGCGGATGTTCCACATGGTGGACACGCTTCTCCATACCAAGAACGAGAATGACTTTACCAAGATATTCAGTCGCATAGAGAAGTACGAGAACATCAGCGACAACATGGAAGTGGAGATAGCCAACTACCTCAACCGGGTGTCCGACGGACGGCTCAGTTCGGAGAGTAAGCTACAGATACGCTCCATGTTGCGTGAGGTGACGGAGCTGGAGAGTATAGGTGACAGCTGCTACAACCTGGCGCGTACGGTAAACCGCAAGTACCGCGACAATATCGACTTCACCCCCAAGCAGTACGAACATATCCGTCAGATGTTTCAGTTTACCGATGACGCGCTGACGCAGATGACAAAGATTCTGGATGATGAGAACCATAGCGTGGACGTGAACCGGACCTTCAACATCGAGAATGAAATCAACAACTACCGCAACCAGTTGAAGAACCAGAATGTGTTGGACGTGAACAACAAGGAGTACAGCTACCAGATGGGAGTCCACTACATGGACATCATTGGCGAGTGCGAAAAACTGGGCGACTATGTCGTCAACGTGGTAGAAGCCTGCACGGACATCAAGGAAAAGAAAGCGTAGAAAAAGCGCACCGTGGTGCGCTTGTCGTTACACCACGGTGCGCTTCGCTTACCGCTGCACGGCTGTGCCGCTTCGTTCCCTATCCTTCCGTTCCTTATTCCTTTGTCTCTTTCAACAGAATCCCTTTCAGTGTCTCCATACCCTTGGACGCGGTCTGTTGGATGACGTGAATCGGGTGGTCGACGTAGGTCTTCACCTCTTTCGGGTCTATCAGGTAAACCTCGGCCTGGGGCGAGACGTAGTTTATCAACCCCGCTGCGGGGTAGACCACCAGCGATGTGCCGATGACTACAAAGATGTCCGCCTGCTCCACGTAGCTGACGGCGGTCTCTATCATGGGCACCGGTTCGTTGAACCAGACGATGAATGGTCGCAACTGTGAACCGTCAGCGGCCAGGTCGCCCATCTTCACCTCATAGTTCTTCGGAGTCAGCTCCTTGATGTACTTCGGGTTGTTCGGCTGTCGGCTCGAAGTCACCTTCGTCAGTTCGCCGTGCAGGTGGATGACGTTCGTACTTCCGGCCCGTTCGTGCAGGTTGTCCACGTTTTGTGTAATCACTGTCACGTCGAAATGCTTCTCCAGTTCCGCTATGATGCGGTGTCCTCCGTTGGGTTCTACGCTAAGGAGCTTCTTGCGCAGACCGTTGTAGAAGTTGGTTACCAGCTCCGGGTCGCGCGCATACCCCTCGGGCGTGGCTACCTGTTCCACGGGATACTCGTCCCACAGGCCACCGGCATCCCTGAATGTACTGATACCGCTCTCCGCGCTGATGCCCGCTCCCGACAAAACGACTAATTTCTTCATACTGCTATCGAATCTGTTTGTTTATCTATGTTAGAGCCTCTTCTGCTGTGCGGCTCTATTCGCAAAAATACTAAAAAAAGAAAGCGGGAATCATCTCGTTACGATAAAAAAGCTAACTTTGCAACATTTTATGAGCCGCTATGGCCGAACGGGTGTGGCGGCAGTGCTTACAACGATAAATACTTAAACGGAAGATATGGACAAATTCAGTTATTCCATTGGCTTGGGCATTGGCCAAAACTTGTTGGGTATGGGAGCCCGCAATTTGAATGTAGAAGATTTCGCACAGGCGATAAAGGACGTGCTTGAGGGCAATCCCACGGCTATCTCCCACAACGAGGCCCGGCAGATTGTCAACGAGTACTTCGAGAAGTTCGAGGCGGAGTTGAACGCTGCGAACATAGAGAAGGGAAAGAAGTTCCTCGAAGAGAACGGTAAGAAAGCGAATGTGGTGACACTGCCCAGCGGCTTGCAGTATGAGGTACTGAAAGAGGGCAACGGCAAGAAACCCAAAGCCACCGACCGTGTGAAATGCCACTACGAAGGCACCCTGATTGACGGCACGTTGTTCGACAGTTCCATCAAGCGTGGCGAGCCCGCCGTGTTTGGCGTGAATCAGGTGATAGCAGGTTGGGTGGAGGCCCTGCAACTGATGAGCGAAGGCTCCAAGTGGCGTCTCTTCATCCCCTCTGAGCTGGCGTATGGCGCGAATGGTGCCGGCGAGATGATTCCGCCTCACAGCACGCTTGTCTTTGAAGTGGAGTTGATACAAATTGTTTAATATACACATTAATATAAAAATTACAAAATGAAAAAGTTTGGTGTTTTTATGGTGGCCGCTGTGGCTGTAGGCA
Source organism: Clostridium sp. CAG:217 (assembly GCA_963624095.1). GTDB lineage: Bacteria > Bacteroidota > Bacteroidia > Bacteroidales > Bacteroidaceae > Phocaeicola_A. Next base: position 24,482 of record CAVFNZ010000016.1, read on the forward strand.
TGACATCGTGCACGGCACAGGCTCCCAAAGCGGATTTGAAATCCGATCTTGACTCATTGTCTTACACTTTAGGACTCTCTCAAACGAGTGGATTGAAACCTTATTTGGTAAACAGACTCGGTGTAGATACTACTTACATGGCCGACTTCGTCAGTGGACTGAAGGATGGCGTGAAGAGTGGCGAAAGCCCGAAGAAGAATGCCTACTACTCCGGCATCCAGATTGGTCAGCAGGTAAACCAGATGATCAAGAATATCAATAGCGATATCTTTGGCAATGATTCTACCAAGACCATCAATGTGGATAACTTCATGGCGGGTTTCATCGCCGGAACGTTGGAGAAGGGTACGCTCATGACCATGAACGAAGCCCAGTCTTACGCTCAGGCAAATGTTGAGGCTTACAAGAAGAAGGCTCTGGAGGAGAGATTCGCCGAGAATAAAGCCGCAGGCGAGAAGTTCCTGACGGAGAACAAGGCGAAAGACAGCATCCAGGTAACTGAGAGCGGCCTGCAGTACAAGGTCCTGGTTCAGGGTACGGGAGTGGTTCCCGCTGACTCGTCTGTTGTACAGGTGAACTACACGGGTCGCCTCATCGACGGCACCAAGTTCGACAGCAACGCTGACCGTAAGGACAAGGACGGAAAGGTGCAGCCTGCCGAGTTCCCTGTAAAGGCGGTTATCAAAGGATGGACGGAAGCCATGACCATGATGCCTGTCGGTTCCAAGTGGATGCTCTACATCCCGCAGGAACTTGCCTATGGCTCAAGAGAGGCCGGTGTAATCAAACCGTTCTCCGCACTCGTGTTCGAGGTTGAGCTGGTCGGCATCAAGAAGTGAAAATAATAAATGGGCGGCTTGGCCGCTACGCGTGAAAACAGGCGCGGATGAAGGCGTAAACTTACGGGTTGCCTTCATCCGCGCTTTGTGCTTGAGCAAAGTGAGAAGGGTGTCAACGTGCGTGAAGCGTCAGGAATATGTCGTACAACAGACGTTTTAACGACAAAATGCGCTTTTCGGACAAATATTTTTAGGGAAAAGTAGGTTAGGACGAAATAATAGCTATCTTTGCCTAACAATTTGATAAGCATATACTCATATCATAAATCTTATATTATGGAGAAAATAGACAAATTAGACAGGAAGATTCTCGAAATCATCTCGCAGAATGCACGTATCCCGTTCAAGGATGTAGCTGCGGAGTGCGGTGTTTCGCGTGCCGCCATCCATCAACGCGTCCAACGTCTGATTGACATGGGAGTCATTGTAGGCTCGGGTTACCATGTAAACCCCAAGAGCCTTGGCTACAGCACTTGTACCTATGTGGGAATCAAGCTCGAAAAGGGTTCCATGTACAAGGATGTCGTAAAGGAGCTGGTGAATATTCCGGAGATAATAGAGTGCCATTTCACTACCGGACCCTATACGATGTTGGCGAAGCTCTATGCCCGCGACAATGAACACTTGATGGAACTGCTGAACCGGAAGATGCAGGAAATCCCCGGGGTGACGGCCACCGAGACGTTGATTTCGCTGGACCAGAGCATCAAGAAAGAAATTCCTATCAGCGATAAATAACAGCCCTGTGACAGAAGAACTTTGTTTTTCCGGATTGGTTATCGGCATCTGCACCTTCTTGATCATCGGCTTCTTCCATCCTGTGGTGGTGAAGTGTGAGTACTACTTCGGGACGAAGTGCTGGTGGGTGTTCTTGTTGTTGGGCGTGGCCGGTGTCGTCGGCTCGCTCTTGGTGAAGCAGATTCTGTGGTCTTCCCTGTTGGGCGTGTTCGCCTTCTCATCGTTCTGGACCATCAAGGAAATCTTCGAGCAAGAGGAGCGTGTGCGCAAAGGCTGGTTTCCCAAGAACCCTAAACGTACATACAAGTTTTGATAAACCCCGGGCAGCCCGTCGGAGCTCATGGGAACATGAGGTTCGCGGATTGCGGGGGATAAAGCATGTCAACGGATGAATCCTTGTTTTGATATACGGAAGGACTATGAGGCTATGCACGCTTCATATCCGGGATATAAGAAACTGCCCGTCATTGGAGTGACCGCAAACTTCAGTGACGGGAGTTGTTGTTTGGCGGATGGCTATTGCACCTCTGTCCTGAAAGCCGGAGGTGTGCCTTTGGTGATTCCTCCCTACGAAGAGAAAGACGCGTTGCTCAGCACGCTGAACTTGCTCGACGGCCTTCTGCTGACGGGAGGCGGGGACATCAATCCCCTCTTCCTCGACGAGGAACCGGTGAACGCGCTGCATAGCGTCAACTACCGACGTGACCGGCAGGAACTGCTCCTCATGCGCCTGGCGGCAGACCGCCAGATTCCGGTCTTGGGCATTTGCCGTGGCATCCAGGTGATGACGGCGGCTCTCGGCGGTAAGCTCTATCAGGACATCTACACCCAGAGCGGCATTGAACCGCTCAAGCATGACCAGCAACTGGATCGCTCAGTGCCCTCGCATACGGTGCGCATTGAACCCGATACCGTGCTGCACAGCCTGTTCCGCACGGACCAATTGGCGGTCAACTCCTTCCACCATCAGGCGGTGAAGGAGGCGGCTCCCGGATTCCGTGTCTGCGCGACGGCAGCCGATGGCATCATCGAAGCGGTGGAGTCCACCGAATACAAATCGATGCTTGGCGTGCAATGGCATCCCGAGTGCATGATACTGCGTGGCGACGAGAGCATGATGCCCCTCTTCCGGTGGCTCACCCACGAAGCCGGGTCGTTCGCTCAGGCGCGGAGGTTGCATCACCGCATCCTCACCCTCGACTCTCACTGCGACACGCCCATGTTCTTCGGTCAAAACATCCGGTTCCATACCCGAGACCCCAAGATATTGGTGGATCTGCACAAGATGACCGAAGGACACTTGGACGCTACCGTCATGGTGGCTTATCTCAAGCAGCAGGAGCGTACCGATGAGGCGTTGTTGGCGGCGACCGCCAAGACCGACCGCATCCTCAACGAGATAGAAGAGATGGTGCGCAACAACTGCTCCTACATAGACATCGCTTACACCCCGGACGACCTTGTCCTACTGAAGCGCAACGGGAAGAAAGCCGTCATGCTGGGCATCGAGAATGGCTACGCCGTCGGTAAGGACCTGTCCAATGTGGAACGTTTCCGCAGACGGGGCGTGGTCTACATGACCCTCTGCCACAATGGCGACAACGACCTTTGCGACTCGGCAAAGGGGAATGCCGAACACGGCGGACTGAGCGACTTTGGCCGTCAGGTGGTGAGCGAAATGAACCGGGTGGGTATGATGGTAGACCTCTCGCACGCGTCGGAGAAGAGCTTTTACGACGCGTTGGCGTGCAGTGCCACGCCAATCGTCTGCTCTCACTCGTCGTGCAGGGCACTTTGCGACCATCCGCGCAACCTTACGGACGAACAGATGAAGGCGTTGGCCCACCGGGGAGGAGTGATGCAGATTACCTTCTATTCCGGATTTCTGCGTAGCGACCGTCCCGCGACGGTGATGGATGCCATCGAACATATCCATCATGCCGTCAACGTCATGGGCATCGACCATGTAGGCATCGGTACCGATTTCGATGGCGACGGTGGTGTCTGTGGCTGCGCTTCGGCTTCGGAACTGATTAATGTGACGCGCTGGCTGTTGGCCGAACGCTATACGGAGGAGGAGATTCGGAAGATATGGGGTGGCAACTTCCTTCGTGTGATGCGTGAGGTGCAGCAAAAGGGTGCGGTGAAGTTTGGTTAAAGGAGAAAAGAGAAACATGAATAATTTATTTACAGTAATCTTGTGTGCAGCGTCAGCTGCACTGTGCATCGCTTCCTGCGGCAGCAGTAAGAAAGAGGTGCGTGTGGACGAGAAGACCCCAGTGGTGAAAGTCCCCGCTTTCGACGGGGATAGTGCCTACCTGTACGTGCAGCGTCAGGTAGACTTCGGTCCTCGCCTGTTGGGTTCGCAAGCCCACAAGGCTTGCGCGGACTATTTGAGTGCAACGCTGCAGGGATTCGGCGCTAAGGTCTATCGGCAGTCGTTCGACGCGACTATCTATGACGGGACCACTTACAAAGCGGAGAACATCATCGGCGTGTTCAATCCGGACGCACGCAAACGCGTGATGCTTTGCTCGCATTGGGACAGTCGCCCTTGGGCGGACAACGACCCGGATCCGAAGAATCATCACACTCCGATATTGGGCGCCAACGACGGTGCCAGCGGAGTGGGGGTGTTGCTTGAGATGGCGCGTCACTTCAGTCAGCAGATGCCGACGGTAGGCGTGGACATCATCTTCTTCGATGCGGAAGACTATGGCGTTCCGCAGTTTGAAGACCGTCACGACGACGATTCGTGGTGCTTGGGCTCCCAGTATTGGAGCCGCATCCCGCATGTGCCCAACTACAATGCGCGCTTCGCCGTCCTGGTCGATATGGTGGGCGGCAAGGGTGCTACTTTCCTTCACGAAGGATTCTCCAAGGAGTATGCCGGTGCTGTGGTGAAGAAGATCTGGGCGAAGGCGGAGTCCTTGGGCTTTGGCACCTATTTCCAGAACCGGGCGGGAGGATACGTCACCGATGATCACCTCCCCGTGAACCGCATCGCGAAGATACCCTGTGTGGACATCATCAACACCGACGAGAACAGCGAGCTCTCGGGCTTTGGCGACTTCTGGCACACGTTGAACGACAATATGGACATTATCGACAAACAAACCCTCCAGGTGGTGGGACAGACCCTCATGGAGGTGCTGTATAACGAAAAATAACTATGGCAACAATTAATGAACTACAGGACGAAGTCATTGCGGAGTTCAGTGACTTCGACGATTGGATGGACCGCTATCAGCTGCTCATCGATTTGGGCAACGAGCAGGAACCCCTCCCCATCGAATACAAAACGGAACAGAACCTCATAGAAGGCTGTCAAAGCCGCGTGTGGCTACAGGCGGATTTGGTGGACGGCAAGGTGGTTTACCGGGCGGAGAGCGATGCCCTCATCGTGAAAGGCATCATCGCGCTGCTCATAAAAGTCCTGTCAGACCATACGCCCGAAGAGATTATCGATGCCGAGCTCTATTTCATCGAACGGATAGGATTGAAGGAGCACCTGTCGCCCACGCGCAGCAACGGCCTGTTGGCGATGGTGAAGCAGATGCGGCTCTACGCCTTGGCGTTCAAGGCCAAAGAGCGTTAAGACCCCGTTACGTATTACGCTGAAAGCTCCTGATGAGACAACTCATCAGGAGCTTTCAGCGTATTATAGACCCTCATGTCGTCATGCCCCTTCATGAGGTAACTTTTTCTCATTTGGATGAAATACGCATGTGCTCATTACCCCATTCCTCTATGGTATCAAGGGTGATGGTGCCGTTTTCACACAACGCGTCCATCTCTTCGTCAACCCGCTTCGCAAAGTATTGGGAGATGGCCTCTTCCAAACTTTCCAACTCTTGGGGGGTCTTGATGAAAGACATCATGTGAAGTATTCTCATTTGGGCAGGATTAAAAACGGTCTGTTCCATATCACGTCTCCTTTTAATAATTAACACTGCAAAGATAATGCAAATCAACTAAAATCTTTTGATAACAAGAAAGAAACCCGTGAAAAGATTTTGCCGTTAGGCGTGTGTTTCCTATTTTTGTCATTGGATAGGGTGAAAGTCCTTTCCGGTGATTTTGTGGTATAAAAGCATTCGCTATTATTTCGCGTTCAGCCAAAAGCCTCGGAAACTTCTTGGAAATAACGTAACGGAAATAATCGTGGAAAGGTATCCTTGCTGGATAACTTAGATAGTTTGTATATAGCAATGCATCATCGCCATAGGCGTGATGTGTTCTTGTTGAACTATCTGAGGTTTCCATCCGAGGCTGCCTCATAGCTGAACGCAATAAGGAGCATCACGCCCTTTTTGCGTCTTGGCGTGATTGATAG
>CAVFNZ010000017.1:0-28545 GCA_963624095.1 Clostridium sp. CAG:217
TGCTATAGTTGTACAGCATGAGGTGTTATAGTTGTACAGCATGAGGGTGCATGGCTGTACGTCATGAGAAAGGGGTCTCCGTGGGCGTGAAAAATAGTTAACGAAAGGCTCCTTTTTTGATGGTTCAGTTAATGGTGGTTAACGATAGTCGATGGTAGTCAACGGTTGGTCAACGGCGGTTAATGGGTGGTTAATGGTCAATTATCAGAATAACCGCCACCCGGTTTCCGGGAAGACAGCCCTAAGTGAACAAATCGTCCATGGTAAGGGCTTTCCATACGATGCCGGCGTGTTGGTTGCGTTGCAGTCCGTAGGTTGTCAGCATCAGTTGCAGGCAGCTTTTGCGTGTCTTCGTCTCCTCCTCGAAGACCCACCGCTTTGTTTGCAAGGCCTCGGCGTAGGACTTGTCTATGGCATACGGGCGGGTGGAGAACTTTATCTCCACAAGGTTGACGATGTTGTCCGCACGGTCGAGAACCAGGTCTATCTGGGCTTTGTGTTCTTTGGATTTGCTCGTCCAGGCACTTGCGGACACGGTAATGCCGCTGATGCCCAACGCTTGCTTTATCTGTTCCACATGTGCCAGACATACTTGCTCAAACGCATAGCCCGCCCATGTGTTGAGTAGGGGAGTGCCAAAATTGTGCTCCCAGAACTGCGGGTCGTTGTGCGTGTTGTTACGTAGAAAGTGGAAATAGAAGAGGGTGTAAGCGTCAATCAACTGGTACATCTCGTCGCGCTTCTTTTGGCCGAAAGCCACATACCGGCGCAGGAAATCACTTTGTTCCAACTCTTCCAACACGCGCGTTGTACTGCCTGCGTTAGGAAGTCCTGTTGACTCTATGAGTTCGTTGCGCATAAGACCCCTTTTCCGTTCCGCCATCGCTCCCACAACGAGCAGGTGATTGTCGGCATTGCGGAACATGGAACGATAGAGGTTCTCGTATTCGTGGTGTAATTGTCCGTCTTCCGAGAACAATAGGGCATCAATGTTTTGCGCCAAACTCTTTTCCGCATCTAACATGCTTAGATAATAAGGTACGCCGCCGAACACCATATAGCTAATCAGTTGGTCGTAGCGGCTCATCGTGAGATGACCGCTCTCGTAGTATGCCTCACATTCGTTGAGCGTGAAGGGGTGCAAATGTATGCGGAGATTCACGCGCCCGTATAATCCTCCGTGGTTTTGAAACAATTTGTTGATAATCCATGATGTGGCGGAACTGCAGCAAACCAGCAGCACATCCCGTCGGGCGGAAGCCCAACTGTTCCAGAACCATTCCAAAGCCGTGAGGAAAGAACCGTCGATGCCGTTCATCCACGAAAGTTCATCAAGAAATACGACTCTTTTCTGATTATCCGGCTTGTCGGATAGGATGCGGATGAGCGACGCGAAGGCTTCTTGCCAACTCTTCGGCTGCGTCAATGGCTTCGTGGAATACTGACACAGGGCGTAATAGAAGTATTGCAGCTGGATTGCTTTGCTCTCGTTGTTGACACCGGTGGCGTAGAATGACATCCGTTCCTTGAACAGTTCCCTTACCAGGAATGTCTTTCCAACGCGTCGGCGCCCGTAAACAACTACGAACTTCGATTCGTCCGCTTCATAGGCTTTCAGTAACTCTGCCTGCTCTTTCGCTCTTCCGATAATCTTTTCCATGGTGCGAATAGGTTTTCGTTTGGCTGCAAATATATGAAAAAGGACACTTGCAGCCAAACGGATATGTGATGAAGTGGCTGCAAGTATATAAAAATACCCACTTGCAGCCAACTCGTTGGCTAAACGCAGGTGTATGGTGGTGAAGTTGCGCTTACATGTCTTCCATCGACAATCCTTTGTACATCACGTTGAACCGTGTGAACTTGCCGGTCGACTCGAAGAATCGGGACGCTTTCTCGCGGAGGGTTTCCAAACGGATGTTGTCCGCTTGGCGTTTAACTTCGAAGAAGGTGACTTCCTTTTCAATCTCATCGGCGGCTATGATGTCAATCTCGTTCTCGCCCTTCTTGTCCCACCACGATGCAATGCGAGTGTATTTCCGCTCTTCCATCATCGATGCCTTGAAGTACTTTTCGAGTACGCGACCCGTGTAGGTGGCGTAGTCACGCTCGATGATGGACTTCAGCTTCTGGTTGGCATTGACCTCTATCATGTATGCATACTTGTATATGTAGCGAAACCAAAAACGCAAGAAGTTGTCCTCTATCTGATAGTGTATGTTGCGGTTGGTCTTTTGGAACAAAGGCTGGTAACGCGAGATGAGGTTGTAGTCATTCTCCAGCTTCGACAGGTATCCCGACAGCTCTGCTTTGGTCGCGTTCTCCATATCCGGTCGTGTGGTGCAGCCCGATGAGATGAGCTGCATGACGTCGAAGTAACGGGCATAGTCTTTGCCGAATTCCTCTATCAGCATATTCTTCCCTTCATAGATGAAATAGGAGTTCTTCGCTACCATCTTTTCCGTCATTCGCTCTTTGTCCGTCGAACCTCCGTCCATCATCATCTCCACATATTCTGCCACTCCGCCCGTGTAGGTGTAGAGTGCCAGGAGGTCGTCCTTCGTGTAGGTGGGGTTGTAGGTGGACAGAATCTCCTTGATGACCGATGGGGTGAAGGGTTCCACTCTTATTTCGCCGGTCTGGCGACCATACAGCGGCTCTTTGTTGTTCTTGAAAATGATGTTCATAAGGGAGTAGACGGAGCCGCAGACAACGAGGTTGATGTGCGATTCGGACTTGTTGAGGTCCCAAATCTTCTGCATGTCCGAAAAGATGGAGGCGTTGATTCGCTTGAAGTCCTGAAACTCGTCGATGATGACTGTCAACGGACGTTCCTTGGACAGCTGCATCAGGAACTTGAAGATGTCCGCAAACCGTGTTACCTCGCCCAATAGGGGGATGCGCAGCTTCTCCATTAACTCGTCCGCAAAGTCCTTGCACAGCTCCGCCTCAGATTTTCTCGCCACAAACAGGTAGAGCTTGTCCTCCACGTCCTCGTAGGCTTTCAGCAGCAACGATGTTTTTCCGCTTCGTCGCCTTCCGGTGACGATGGTGAAGCGTGCCGCCTTCAAGGAGAGCTCTCTTGTCGCTCTCAACTCATTGATTTCGTCTTGTCTTCCAAAGAATTTCATGCTGCGATTGTTTCGTTGTTCTATATGTATTTCCGTAACGGCGGTTTCGGAAATATGCCTTGCGTCTGCAAAGGTATGCAATATTTGCTGTAACACAAATGAATAGACAGGGAAAATTGCGGTGCATACAGCTTGTTGATTAGTGGTGTGTTTTCGTAACGGCTGTTTCGGAAACGGCCGTTACGAAAAATGGTGGCGTTGAAATGAACGCCTCTTGCCCATTTTCCGCAAATGTTGTTATTTTGCATACGTATTCCGATGTGACGGAACAAGATTAACCCTAAAATAAAAGAGAAGAGATGGAGAAAACATGGAGATGGTTTGGCAAGAAGGATAAGATAACGCTTGCCATGTTGCGCCAGATTGGCGTGGAAGGTGTCGTCACTGCCCTGCATGATGTGCCCAATGGAGAGGTATGGACGCTGGAGGCTATCAACGCCATGAAGGCATACATCGAGGCGGCCGGACTGCGCTGGCCCGTGGTGGAGAGCTTGCCCGTGTGCGAGGCCATCAAATATGGTGGCGCGGACCGTGAGCGGTTGATAGCGAACTACATCGAGAGCTTGGCCAATCTGGGCAAGGCCGGCATAAAGGCCGTGTGCTACAACTTCATGCCTGTCATCGACTGGATACGCACAGACCTGTACCACCCATGGCCTGACGGGACATCTTCCCTTTATTTCAACAAGATACGCTTCGCCTATTTCGACCTGAAGATACTGAAGCGGGCGAACGCCGAGCGGGACTATACCGAAGAGGAGCTTCGCAAGGTGGATGAGCTGTCTCGCCACATCACCGAGGCGGAGGAGCAGGAGCTGATAGATACCATCATCGTGAAGACGCAGGGGTTTGTCAACGGAAACATCCGTGAGGGAGAGGCCGCTCCGGTAGCTCTGTTCCGCAAGCTGCTCGCCCTGTATGAAGGGATAGACCGTGACGCGCTGCGCGAGAACATGCGCTATTTCCTCTCTGCCGTGATGCCGGTGTGCGATCGGTATGGCCTGAACCTGTGCGTGCATCCCGACGACCCTCCTTTCCAGATGCTCGGGTTGCCGCGCATCGTCACCAACGAAGAGGATATCGCATGGTTTCTCCATGCCGTGGACAATCCGCATAACGGACTCACCTTCTGTGCCGGGTCGCTCAGTGCAGGCCAGCACAACGACACGCGCGACCTGGCCCGCAAGTTTGCCGACCGTACGCACTTCGTACACCTGCGCAGCACCGAAGCCCTGCCGGGCGGCGACTTCATAGAGAGCTCACACTTGACGGGCAGGGGCCACTTGATAGACCTCATCCGCATATTCGAAGCCGAGAATCCCGCCTTACCGATGCGTGTGGACCATGGCCGCACGATGCTCGGTGACGAGAAGATGGGTTACAACCCCGGCTATTCGTTTCATGGCCGCATGTTGGCGTTGGCGCAGGTGGAAGGCATGATGGCGGTGGTGAAGGACGAGTTGGCTCATCGCTAACGAACCCATTCCCGGAAGTAGCTGTTGGCGTAACGCCAGTTGCCTAATCCCAAAACTTATATGGTTTTTTGGGATTATAATCCCAAAATAAGGGTGTATTTTTGGGATTAGGGGCTGTTGGGTGAAGGCGTTCGTGCGAAAAAATGTAGCGATGGACGTGATATTCGTGCGAAAAAATGTACCTTTGTGGCGAATATTCGTGCGAAAAAATGTAATCATGGAGAGAAACGTCATCAATCAACTCATTGCGTGGAAGCAGAAGAGAAACCGTAAACCGCTTATCCTTAATGGCGCGAGGCAGGTGGGCAAGACCTATATTCTGCAAGAGTTTGGCAAAAGATGCTACCAGAAGGTGGCATACGTCAACTGCGACAAGAATGAAATGTTGGAAAAGATATTCGCCCAAGACTATCGTATGGAGCGAATTATCCTCTCTTTGTCCGCTCTGCTGCATGTCAACATCGAGCCGGACAACACCCTGATTATCTTTGACGAGATACAGGAAAATCCGACCGTACTGAACTCGCTGAAATACTTTTGCGAGGACGCCCCCGGGTATCATGTGGTGGTAGCCGGATCCTTACTGGGCATTTCTTTGCATAGCGACAGGTCGTTCCCCGTCGGAAAGGTCGACATGATAAAGATGTATCCGATGACCTTTGACGAGTTTCTGATGGCCGTTGGCGAAGAGCCGCTTGTAAAGGTGCTCCGGACAAAAGATTTCTCACTGATAGACTCGTTGTCGGTGAGGTTGACCGACTGTTTGCGCCAGTATTACTATGTGGGCGGAATGCCAGCGGTCGTCATGGAGTTCGTGGAAAGCAAGAACCTGGAGGAGGTGAGGAACTTGCAGAAACAGATTCTCTTCGATTACCAACGGGACTTTTCCAAACATGCGCCGGCGCAGGAAGTTCCTCGCATCAATATGGTGTGGAACTCCATACCCTCGCAGTTGGCCAAGGAAAACAAGAAGTTTGTGTTTGGCGCGGTGAAGAAAGGCGCAAGGGCATCAGATTTCGAGATAGCTATCCAATGGCTTATTGATGCGGGTCTGGTGTACCAAATCAATCGTGTGACGGCTCCGGAAATGCCTTTGAAGTTCTATGCGGAACTGTCTGTCTTCAAGCTCTTCATTCTGGACATCGGACTGATGGGGGCTATGGTTGACGCGCCTGCGGAGAGCATTTTGGTGGCGGATACCTTGATGAAGGAGTACAAGGGCTCGTTCACCGAACTTTTCGTGGTGACGCAACTTATGGCGCAACAAGTCCCGATGTACTACTTCAGCAGCAATGACTCAAGGGTGGAGATTGACTTGATGGTGCAACATGAAACAGCCGTAATCCCAATAGAGGTGAAGGCGGAGGAGAACGTACACGCCAAATCTCTTCGTACATTCGTCGGGATGCATCCCAACCTCAAGGGTCTGCGACTCTCGATGAAGCCCTATCAAGACCAAGGGTGGATGGAGAACAGACCGCTCTATGGCGTATTGGCGTGGCTGTAGGATATTATATGAAAAGCGAAAGACAAGCTCCCCAGCATGGTAACCGGGAAGCTTGTCTTCTACTAATGTCCGCAAGAGCCGGTCTATCGGCTTGCCTCGCGCAGCATGTTGAGCAACAGTTGCTGGCCTACGGCGTTGGAGCTGTTCTTGCCTTTCGTGTTGAAGGTGTTCATCGACTCGTTGATGCCGTCCAGGTCCACGGGGGAGGAGAATCCTTTGGTGTCGTGGATGCAGGCGGGGATGTCGAGGGTGGTGATGATGACCTTGCCGCTGCCGGCCGGAATCACCTGTAGGGCGGAGTATACCTCCTTCTTGTGGTCGGACACGCAGCCTACGATGGTCTCGCCGTTGAAGCAGCGCAATCCGATGCGGCGGCGGTTGTAGGTGGCGAAACACTGATACTCCCAGTTGAACGCTACGTTCGACGGAAGACCGTCAAACAGCCTGTGCTCGCGGTTGAAGAAGTTACCGCCGTACCACGATTTGCCGAGCACCTTCGAGCCGCGGTAATCCAGCACCTCTTTGTCCGCCAACAGATCCGCCCAACGCTCGGGGTTGTCCACCACGATGAGGGTATGACCCTTGTAGACCCACTCCAGGATGTCGCTGATGCCGCTGCCGAACTGTGTGGGCTCGTAGGCTCCCACCAACAGATAGTCGCCTTGCGGTGTGCCTCCCTTGTAAGCGGGCAGTTGCAGTCCGGCTCCGCTCAGGAAGCGGTTCAGCGTGCCGGTGGTGTCCGCCACCATGCCGTTGGCACTGATGCCTTCGGTGCTCAGCTGTACGGCGAAGAGCTTGTCCTCGCCCTTGGCGGCCTCGGCGTTGCCTCTGAGCAACGAGGCCTCGATGTGCGTGTAGCCTTTGCTTTGTGGGGCGAAAGCCCAACGGGTTTGCAGGCATTGGCCATAGTCATTGCCGCCCTTCACGTTGACGCGCTCCTTGTGTGTGGCTACGGTCTGTCCCTGTTCGTCAACGGCTTTCAGTTGCAGGGTGAAACTTCCTTTCAGGTTCTTCTCGTTCACGATGTAGGTGTCCACATAGGTCGTGTCGCCCACCTGCATCACCTTGCGGTTCATCTTTACGGCCAGATAGAGCGGTTGGTTGTAGTAAGCCAGCACCTCCGGGTCGCCCTTCGTGTTGCGGAAGTTGTCCACCATGCCCGAGTGGTTCTCCAGTTTCATGCTCTCCCAGCCGTTGATGGCGTAAGCGTCCACGGTGTTGCTGATGCGCACGTTCTCTATCATGCGTCCCTGGTAGTAGAAGGCCACATTGCCCATGGCGCGCGTCAGATGGTCCACCGTGGGGAACGCCGCGCTGAATCCGTTCTCCTTGAGGTAGCGGTCGTAGACATCGTACCACTTCAGGTAGTCGTCCGCCTCCCAGTTGTTGGGCTTGCCCGACTGGAGCAGCTCCTCACGGATGAGTTGCAGACGCGGAGGGGTACCGATGGCGCCATCCTCGCCCCAGTAGATGATTTCGTCCTTGTGGTTGGAGTAGCGCGGATAATTGTCCTTGCCCAGGTAGAGGTTGTCGTGATAGCAACCGGGACCTCCGGCGTGATGGCGGTCGTACCAGCCATAGTCGTGGAACGTGGTGTCGTTGGGCATCAGGTGGAGCTTGAAGTGCGCGTTGGGCTCGTTGAGCGGGTTGTTGCCGTTGCACGAGTTGTAGGTGAGGATACGCGTGGGGTCCAGTTGATGGGCCATGCGCATCTGCCGGTAATCCTCGGCCTGCGGGTCGGCACCCCGTTCGTTGTGCAAGTTGTAGATGACCAGTGACGGGTGGTTGCGGTCGCGCTTCACCATCCGGGCCACCTTCTCGTTGCGGTAGCCGAAGTAGAAGCGGCTCTGCTTGTCGTTGTCATTGAAATGCTGGATGGGGTATTGGTTGCCGCCCGGCTCTTCAAAATAGAGCAGTCCCAGCTCGTCGGCATAGTCGAGCACGTTGGGCTGGCCGATGGTGCGGTGGAAGTTGAGCATGTTCAAGCCCAATGACTTGGCGGCGAGAATCTGCTTCTTGGCCAGCGAGTCGGAAGGCGTGATGCCGTTGTAGGGCCAGAAGCTCCACGAGATGGCGGTACGCAGCACCATGCGTTTGCCGTTGAGGAAGAACTGGCGGTCGCCCTTGATGTCCTTCACCTCAAACCAGCGGAATCCGAAACGTTCCGTCAACCGGTCGTTGTCCAGGGTGAGTTGCAGGTCATAGAGGTTAGGGTTGTCCACGTCCCATAGTTTCGCTTTGGGCACGGTAATGGAGAGGTTCCGTTTGTTTTCGCCCGGCTGCAGTTCGTCCCATTTCATGCTTTTCTGATAGACCACGTTGCCGGTAGCGTGGTCGCGGATTTCGACGCGGAGGTCTTTGGCTGTCTGTGCGGCTCCCGTCTCGTTGGCGGCGGTTATCTCCAGCTCTACGGTGCGTGGATGGGGCGTGTTCTTGACGAACACGTTCTGCACATAGAGCTTGTCCGTTGCCTGCAGGCTTACCTTCCCCGTGATGCCGCCGAAGCCGTGTGAGGGATTGGTGCGGTAGTCGCCCCAGGTGTAGACCTGAGAGTCCTTCCAGTTGAAATTGCCGTTAGGGTCGGTGATGCGGAAGGCGATGTCGTTCGTCTTTCCCGGTTCGATGTAGGGCGTGACATCAACGGTAAACGGCGTGCTGTTGACCAGGTCGTAACCCGCCAGTTGGTGATTCACGAAAATCTCCGCCCGGAAACGAACGGCTCCTACGTTCATCACGATGCGTCGTCCGCTCCATTCGGCGGGTACGTCCACTTTTGTCTCAAACCAGGAGACACCCGTGTAGTTGCCCGTCACGCCGAACGTCTGTCCGTTCCATCCCCAGAGATGCTCTTCGACGGTAGCCGGCAGGTTCACGCCGGTCTTGTCCGGGGAGTCGAGCAACTGCCAACCGCCCGTAGGCAGGTTCACGGGGAGTTTGGTCAAGTCCACCGGAGGCAGATAGAGCTCATCGTTTTGCCACTTGGCCTTGCGGTCCAAAGTGATGCTCCAGTCGCGGGAGGAGAGGTCTACCGTTCCCCGTTCCTGGCAGAATGCTTGCGTCGCGCAGAGTGCCGCGCAGGCAAGCAAGGTAAATGCGCTTAATTTCATGGTTTCCAGAAATAGTTTGTATTGATATTAGATTACTGTCGTACCCTTGAAAGGATACAAGGGCAAAGGTAACTATTTCCTGTCACAATCATCGGTTTGACCCTGAAAAAACGCAAGTACTTACGTTGGCCATCGTAAGCACTTACATGTGCCATCGTAAGTACTTGCGTGGGCGGATGCAACTGCTTGCGTTGGGCATCGTGTCATATCCGGGTCATGCAGAGGAGGTCTATGTCCAATCCACCGTCAAACGCTGACTTATATTCCGGGTGCTGGAAGAAGTCGAGATATACGATATGCTTGTAGTTCTTATGGGCAAAATCGAGTACAGAGAATGTCTTTCCGCATTGGCGGCATCCTTTGATGATGAGCGGCATCTTATGCTCGTCATTCTTCCATTCCTCCAAATATGTCTCGATTTTCCGTTTAAACATCTGTATGTTATCTGTTTATGGATGTCCTATGCCCTCTTTATACACGTTTTCCAAGGGACTTTTTGGAGAACTTTGCACGTTTTTCAAGGGACTTTTTATGGAATCGTGCACGTTTTCCAAGGGACTTTCCGTTGCGAAGGTAAGATAAAATAACGAAAAGACAAAGGATAGAGGAGTAAAAAGCCCTGTCCAACATTTTCAAGAATCAGGAAATAAACGTTTTTTTGCGTCCCCGAAGCCAATCTTCCGCCTTTTTGTCTTATGGACTATTATGAACTTGCATGGTTTAAGCAAAGCCCCTAAACTTGCAGCCGAAAAGGTAACTAAAAGTTTACATCTTGGTGGGGATAGTAACCACGCTTAACCAAGTTCACCTATCAATAATGAAGAAGGTGGGCGAAAGAAATAAGGAGAATAGCAACGAATAAGGAGAGCAGCAACGAACAAGAAAAGCATTAAGGAATAAGGAAAGCATTAAGGAATAAGGAAAGCGGTAAGGAATAAGGAAAGCGGTAACGGATTAAGGGTGGCAATATATTTGCTTTAAGCCCTTCGTCGAGAGGAATCTACGGCGAAGGGCTTTATCGTTATAACACGTTCGGATGTTTAGTGAAATCCGGGTGTCGTGCGAGGGGCAATCGGCTTGGAGCAACCAGCTGACCGGCCTCGTTACGAGAGAATGGCAAGATAGTGCAGGCTCTCGTAGATGGCACTGCACAATCCGATGAGCAGGATGCCGGCCGTGCAGGCCAACAGGCTGACACGCGTATAGCTGTCGCTGCGGAAGGTGGCGATGGGGCGGTCATTGGGCGTGATGTACATGGCCTTCACAATCTTCAGGTAGTAGAAGAGCGAGATGACCGTGTTGAGCAGGGCAATGAACACCAACCAATAGTTGCCGCCACTGAAGGCTGCCGCAAAGACAAAGAATTTGCTGAAGAATCCGGCGAAGGGAGGAATACCCGCCAACGAGAAGAGGGCGAGCGTCATGATGAGCGCCAACTTCGGGTTGGTTTGGTAAAGTCCCTCGTAATCGCTCATCTCCACCCGTCCGCTCTTCTGCTCGATGACGTTGATGACACCGAATGCGGCCAGGTTGGCTGCGATGTAGACAAGGATGTAGAAGATGAGGGCCGCCATGCCGTCCTCGTGTCCGTTGATGATGGCCAGTACCACATAACCCGCCTGCGAGATGCTACTGAACGCCATGAACCGTTTCAGGTTCTGCTGACGGATAGCGAAGAGGTTGCCCACGGTGATGGTGGCGATGATGATGACATAGAGCAACAGGTGCCAATGACGCGTCATCGGACCGAATACCTTGGTCAGAATCACCATCAGGATGAACGCTGCCGCTCCCTTGGATATCACGGAGAGATAAGAAGTAACCGTGGTGGGCGCGCCTTGGTAGGTGTCGGCGGTCCACAGGTGGAACGGAACCAACGAAATCTTGAAGCCGAGCCCCACAAAGAAGAATACCAGGGCCATCACTTGCAACGGAGTGCCCGTGAGTCCCGCGGGGATATCGTGGAAATAGAGCGTGCCCACCGTTCCGTAGATGAACGAGATGCCGTAGAGCATCAGTCCGGAGGAGAAGAGGGCGTTGAGGATGTACTTTGCCCCGGCCTCGGCCGAGTTGCGCTTGTATTTGTCGTAGGCTACCAAGCAGGCCATGGGCACGGACGCCAACTCCAGTCCCAAGAAGAACATGAGGAAATGTCCCGCACTGATCATGAAGAACATGCCGAGCAGGGTACTGAGCAACAGGGTGTAGAACTCGCCCTGCTTGTGCACCGTGCCTTCGCTGCGCAACCAGTTGTTGGCTTGCAGCATCACGATGAGTGTGCCCATGCCGAGGATGCTCTTTAGCGCGTGCGCCATCGGCGACGATTGGTACATCCCCCCGAAGGCATCGTTGTAACCGTCAACTTGGATGTTGGCCAGCAGATGGATGCCCATCAGGACGCAAGCCAACAGGTGAAACCGGCGACGGCTCTTCCCGTCGGTAAACAAGTCGTAGAGGAAGAGTATCAGTATGACAGCGATGAGGCTGACTTCCGGCGTCATATTTAGAAATTGTAAATAATTCATGCTGAATGAATAGTTAATGATGAATAATTAGAAACTTACCTCGTCCGTCATTCACAGGTTACTGAGTATCGGTGCTACACTCTCGTGGATGAGGTCGCTCACCCAGAAGGGAGCCAGTCCAAGTCCTGCCACGGCCACTATCAGACAGATGACGGCAAACCGCTCGTCCCATGTGGCGTCGGTCAGTTTCAGATGCTCGGGGTTCTGTGGCGTGCCGTAGAGAATCTTGCCCACCACGCGCAGGATGTAGACGGCGGTGATGACGATGCTGGTGCAGGCGATGATGGTGCAGGTGCGGTGGAACGTGTCGGTGTTCTGGAACGACCCAACGAACACGGTCATCTCCGCAACGAATCCGCTCAAGCCCGGCAGACCCAGGTTGGCCAGTCCGGCAATCACATAGCCCACGCTCAGGAAAGGCATTATCTTCATCAGTCCGCTCAGCTGGCGCACGTCACGGGTGTGGGTGCGTCCGTAAATCATACCGATGAGGGCAAAGAAGAGGGCCGTCATCAGTCCGTGGCTGAGCATCTGCAGGATGGCACCCGTGCAGCTGGTCTGCGTCATCATCAGCAGGGCGAAGAGTACCAGTCCGCAGTGGGACACCGACGAGTAGGCGTTGATGTACTTCAAGTCGGTCTGTACCACGGCGCTGAACGCTCCGTACACCACACTGATGGTGGTGAGGATGAGGAAAATCCATCCCAACTCATTGGCCGCCTCGGGCATCAGGTACATGGCGATGCGGAAACATCCGTAACCTCCCAGCTTCATCAACACGCCCGCATGCAGCATCGACACGGCCGTGGGGGCGGAAGCGTGACCGTCGGGACTCCAGGTGTGGAAGGGAAACAAAGCACCCAATACACCGAAGCCGAGGAACGTCAAGGGGAAGAAGACCATCTGCCAAGCGTGCGGCATCTGGTTGTGGGCGGCTATCTCCAGGATATTCATCGTGGTGGCACCGTTGCCGAAGTAGATACCCAGAATGCCCATCAGCAGGAAGGCGGAGCCTCCCATCAACATCAGGGTCAACTTCATGGCGGCATATTCCTTGCGGCCGCTTCCCCACACACCGATAAGCAGATACATGGGGATGAGGGCAATCTCGTAGAACATGAACATCGTGAAGAGGTCGACGGAGATGAAGAAGCCGAACACTCCCAGTGACAGGAGGGTGAACCAAAGGAAATACTCTTTGGTGAGCGGTTTCAGTTTCCACGAAGCGAACGTGCCCGTGAACACGATGATGGCGGAGAGCAACAGCATGGCTACCGAGATGCCGTCCACGCCGATGGCGTAGGCGATGTGGAGCGGGGCATACCAGGTGTAGCTGTCCGTATAGAGCATCTCGGCCGTGACACCGGCATGACGCTGCGCGATGAAGTCAATGGTCAGGTAGATGGCCAGGGCCAGCAGGCACGACGAACCGGCCACCATCACTCCCCGTACTTGGTTCAGCGTGCGGCTCGCCCACAGAGTGAGCAGCATGACCAACGGGATGACTACAAACAAACTTAATATATTCATTTCTTTACCTATTCTTTATCAGATTAATAATAACAGGACTGTGAGTACCACGGCACCGCTGAGGAACCATATACAGTAACTCTGGACGCTTCCGTTCTGCATGTTGCGAATCTCGTCCGCCGTAGCGTCCGTTCCCCAGGCCACAAAGTTGAAGAACTGGTCGATGACGTGGCGGTCCCACCACGCGATGGGGGTGGAGATGCAGCGGAAGATAATCTTCTTGGTGACGAACAACCAAACCTCGTCCATGTAGAAACGGTGGTAGGCCGCCGTGTGAAGCTGCTTGAAGGTGCGCGCCAACCGCTCCGCCAACGGCTGTTGGGGACGCAGGTACATGTAGGTAGCCACGCCGATGGAGACGATGGCGATGCAGACACTGGTGATGGCCACCTGCGCATCCAGATGGATGGTGTAGGTCTGGCCGTTGCTGCTCACGAACTCACCGAAGGGGATGAATCCTGCCACACAGGTAACCAAGGCGAGGAACATCAGCGGGAACGTCATGCTCAGCGGCGCTTCGTGCGGGGTGTGCGCCTCGTGCAGCTCCTTGTTCTCCTTGCCCCAGAAGATGCAGTAGTAGAGGCGGAACATGTAGAAAGCCGTCAGGGCGGCAATGAAACTCATGGTCCAGCCGATGAAGGGGCTGAACTCGAAGGCTGCCGCCAGAATCTCGTCCTTACTGAAGAATCCGCTGAACGGCGGAATGCCGGCAATGGCGAGGCAGGCGATGAGGAACGTGACGTGTGTCACGGGCATGTATTTGCGAAGTCCTCCCATGGTGGACATCTCGTTGCTGTGTACGGCATGGATGATGGCACCGGCTCCCAGGAAGAGCAGAGCCTTGAACATGGCGTGCGTAAACAGGTGGAACATACCGGCCATGTAACCCAGTCCGCCTTCGTGAGGCTCAGCCGAGGTACATACGCCCAAGGCTACCATCATGAAACCAATCTGTGAGATAGTACTGAAGGCGAGCACGCGCTTGATGTCGCTCTGCACACAGGCCACCACCGCGGCATAGAGGGCGGTGAAGGCTCCGATGTAGGCCACCCAGTGCAGCACGTCGGGGGCGTAGGCGATGAAGAGCGGAAACATGCGGGCTACCAGATAAACACCGGCAACCACCATGGTGGCGGCATGGATGAGGGCACTCACGGGGGTAGGACCTTCCATGGCGTCGGGCAACCAGATGTGGAGGGGGAACATGGCACTCTTGCCGGCACCGCCCACAAACATCAGACCCAATGCCAACGGTATCATCATGCCGGCGGACACGAGCAGCTGTTCGGAGGGGGTGAAGGTGAACGTCCCCGCGTAGTAGCCGTAGATGAGGATACCGATGAGGAATCCCAGGTCGGCGAAACGGGTGACGATGAACGCCTTCTTACTGGCGGCGATGGCCTCGGGCTTGGTGTAGTAGAAGCCTATCAGCAGGTAGGACGATACGCCCACCAACTCCCAAAAGATGTACATCTGGAAGATGTTGGTGGCGACCACCAGTCCCAGCATGGAGAAGGTGAAGAGGCTCAGGAACGCGTAGTAGCGTTGGAAACCCTTCTCGCCTTTCATGTAGCCGAACGAGTAGATGTGTACCATCAGTGATACGGTGGAGATGACCACCAGCATCAGCACGGAGATGGGGTCGAGCAGGATGCCCAGGTCGATATGCAAAGTTTCGGTAAACGGCAACCACTCGAAGTTGTAGGGTTGCAGGGTGGGGTACTGACCGTCGGCTCCGCGTCCCGCACCGAAGTAGAGGGCCGCGGTGACGTAGGAGAGTACGGCAACCGCCCCCAACACGACCGTGCCGATGGCTCCGGCCACGCCGTGTTTCATGCGCATGCCGGCAAGTCCCAACACCAGAAAGCTGAGGAGTGGCAGCAGTAGTATAAGTAATGTATATTCCATAACCGGTTAATTTTTCATTTCATTTAAGTTCTTTACCTGAATGTTGCGGATGTTTCGGTAGATGTTGATGATGATGGCGATGGCCACAGCCGTTTCGGCCGCGGAGACACCGATGGCGAAGAGCGCGAAGAAGAACCCTTCGAGCTGTCCGGGGAAGAGGAAGCGGTTGAACACCGCGAAGTTTATATCCACCGAGTTGAGTATCAGTTCCACGCTGATGAGCATGGCAAGCAGGTTGCGTCGGGTGAAGAATCCGTAGATTCCCACAAACATCATAATGGTAGAAACCACTAAATAATATTCCATTGGTACCATAAGCGTCTGTTTTTATCGTTTACGTGCTATCAAAATACCTCCCACGATGCAGGCCAGCAGCAGGACGCTGATGACCTCGAAGGGAAGGATGTACTGGTACTTGTCGCTGCCAATCAGCGCGTAGCCGATGGTGCGGATGTCCAGCTCTCCCGCCTCGAAGCGCGAAGGCAAGAACTTGTTCTTCAACATCACCACCAGGCAGACGGCCAGTCCGGCAAGGCTGGCTATCAGTCCCGCCAACATCTTGCCGTTCTTCAGCTTTTCGGCCTTGTCGCCCTGACTACTGGTCAGCAGGATGCTGAAGACGTAGAGCACCGTGATGCCGCCCGCGTAGATGAGCAGTTGCACAGCACCCAGGAACGAGTAGTTGAGCTGAAAATAGATGCCCGCTGTACCGAACAATACGAACAGCAGATAGGTGGCGGCCCGCAGGATGCGTGAGGTGGTCACGGCCAACACGGAGCAGATGCAGATGAATGCCGCCAGGAAGATAAATACAAGGAGATTCAGTGTCATATTGTTTGCTCTTTTTGGTTACTGTTTTGGGGTTGGTTCAGCACCTTCACCAGTTTGGTGCGGTCGAACACCGCGTTCTCGAACTCCGTACTGAAGCGGATGGCGTCGTGGGCGCACGCGTTCACGCACAACTGGCAGAACATGCAGGCCCCGAGGTCGTAGTTGTAGCGCACCAGCACTTTTTTCTTTCGTCCCGTCTCCTCGTCGGTCACCGTCTCGCTCTCGATGCGGATGGTGTCGTTGGGACAAGCCATCTGACACAGTCCGCAGGCCACGCATTTGTGGTTGCCGTTCTCGTCGAGGGGCATCGTCAGTGTGCCTCTGAAACGGTCGGAGATGTGCAGTGTCTTGCGGTTCTCAGGATATTGCTCGGTCACTTTCGGGGTGAAGAACTCCCTCATGGTGACCCGCATGCCCGTGAGCAACGACTTGATGCCGTGCAACAGGCCTCTTATATAGCTTCTTTTCGCTTCCATGATTAAAAGTGAAGTTTAAATACGACAATGATAACCATCAACAACAGGTTGGCCAAGCCTATGGGCACCAAGTATTTCCACTCCAGCGTCAGAATCTGGTCGATACGCAGACGGGGGAATGTCCACTTGAACCACATCAGCACCCACACCAGGAAGAAGGTCTTTCCGAAGAACCAGACGAAACCGGGGATGTAGTCCATCACCTGGTTGAATGCGTCCAGTCCCGCGATGTGCAGGGGCATCCATCCGCCCAAGAAGATGGTGGAGGCGATGCCGGCGATGATGAAAAGGTTCACGAACTCAGCCACATAGAAGAGGCCGAAGTGCATGCCGGAGTACTCGGTGTGGTATCCGGCCGTCAATTCGCTCTCCGCCTCGGGGAGGTCGAACGGGCCTCTGTTCACCTCGGCGTTTCCTGCAATCAGGTAGATGATGAAAGCGATGAGGGCGGGGATGTGGCCTTTGAAGATGAACCATCCGTCAGCCTGCCGCTCCACAATCTCGCTCAACTGCATGGTGTCGGTCAACAACACGATGGTGAGGATGCTCAGTCCCACGGACAGCTCGTAGCTAATCATCTGCGCGCCGCTTCGCATGGCGCCAATCAGCGAATACTTGTTGTTGCTGCTCCATCCGGCCAGCAGAATACCCACGATGCCGATACTCGACGCCGCCATCACGAAGAAGATGCCCACGTTGAAGTCGAGCACCTCCATACCCTTGTTGATAGGCAGACAGCTGAACGACATGATGGAGGCGAGGATGACGATGTAGGGGGCCAGGTTATAGAGGAACTTGTCCGCGTGGTTGATGGTGATAATCTCCTTTATCAACATCTTGAACACGTCGGCAAACACCTGGATGCTTCCCCACGGGCCTACGCGCGTAGGCCCCAGTCGGCACTGGAACGCGGCGCACACCTTACGCTCCATATAAATCATGATAATGGCTATCACGGCATACATCAGCATGATGCAGACACCGATAACCAGACATTCGAGAAACACGGCCAACCCGACGGGCATGACGGAGGTGAGGAGTCCGTGTATCCATCCTGTTACTATACTGAAATCAAACATATCTTTGTCCTTGTTTTGTTGAGGTTTAAATGGTCTTTATTATCGGTCGATGTCCGGCACCACATAGTCTACCGTGCCGCCGATGGCTATCAGGTCGGCAATCTTCGCCCCGCGCGTCATGGTCTCCATGCACGATACCAACGGCAGTCCCGTACTGCGGAACTTCATGCGGTAGGGACTCTTGTCGCCCTTGCTCTCGATGAACACGCCAAACTCTCCGCGGCTTCCCTCCACGGCGGCGTAGTAGCTGCCCTCGGGGATGCGGATGATGGGTTTCATCTTCTGCTTGTACTCTCCCTCGGGGATGTTGTCGATGAGCTGCTCGATGATGCGCAGGCTCTCTTCAATCTCCCTCATACGTACCATGTAACGGGCGAAGGAGTCGCCCTCGGTGTAGGTCACTTCGCGGAAGTCCACCTTGTCGTACATGGCGTAGGGGTGACGCTTGCGCACGTCGCACGCCCAGCCCGACGCACGTCCTGTTCCGCCCGTGGCGCCAAACGAGATGGCGTCTTCGCGGCTCAGCACGCCCACGCCTTTCAGACGTTGTTCGGCGATGACGTTGCCGGTGAACAGTTCGTGATACTCAGCCAACATGGGTCGCAGGTAGCTGATGAACTCCTTCACCTTCTTCACGAAGGTCGGTGCGATGTCCGCCTGCACGCCGCCTATCACGTTGTAGTTCTGGATGAGTCGTCCGCCCGTGGTCTCCTCGAAGATGTCGAGAATCTTCTCGCGGTCGCGGAATCCATAGAAGAAGGCGGTGAGTGCGCCCAGGTCCATCGTCAGACATGAGAAGAAGAGCAGGTGCGAGTCGATACGCTGCAGCTCGTCCATGATGGTGCGGATATACTGCACGCGCTCGGACACCTCCACGCCCATCGCCTGCTCGATGCACATGCACAGCGCGTGGCGGTTTTGGTGTGCGCCCAGGTAATCCAGCCGGTCGGTCAACGCCAACGTCTGCGGGTAGGTGAGTCCTTCGCACAACTTCTCTATGCCCCGGTGGATGTAGCCGCAGTGTACGTCCAGCTTCTTGATGATTTCGCCTTCGAGCGACACGCGGAAGCGGAGCACGCCGTGGGTGGCTGGGTGCTGCGGTCCTATATTAATAATGTATTCGCTGTCATCGAAAATCACCTCGCGTTTCTTTATCACGCTTCCGTCCTTCAGCGTCTCGTAGCGGTTGGTGGTGTCCACGGCCTCCTCGTTGGTCATGCGCAGCGGGTTCTTCTCCTCACTGGCGTCGTAGTCCTTGCGCAGCGGATAGCCTACCCACTCGTCGCGCAGATAGAGGCGTCGCATGTCCGGGTGGTTGGTGAAGCGGATGCCGAAGTAGTCGTACACCTCGCGTTCGTTGAACTCCGCCCCTTTCCACAGGTCGCATACGGTAGGAATCTCCGGATGCTCGCGGTTGGCGGTGCAGGTCCTTACCACCGTATTCTCGCCTGTTTCGGTATTCTCCAGGTGGTAGATTACTCCTAATCCCTCCTCCTGCCAATCCATTCCGGTGAGGCTTCTCAGGAAGTCGTAGTGTTGCTCGTCGCGGAGCTGTCGCATCCGCTCGTGGAGCTGCTCAACGGGAATAACTGTTATTTCATTCATACTGTTCGTCATTTTTGAGGTTTGGGTTCTTTCCGGTTCACTCCGCCAAAGAACTTCTCCAGTTTCACTTTTCGCTGCAGCTGCATCATGCCGTAGAGCAATGCCTCGGGCCGTGGCGGACAGCCGGGGATGTATACGTCAACGGGCAGAATCTTGTCCACGCCGTTCAGCACATGGTACGAGTGCTTGAAAGGGCCTCCGCTGATGGCGCATCCGCCCACGGCTATCACGTATTTCGGGTCGGCCATCTGGTCGTAGAGTCGTTTCAGCACGGGGGCCATCTTGTGCGTGATGGTTCCCGCCACCATGATGAGGTCGGCCTGTCGCGGACTGGCGCGGGCTACTTCAAACCCGAAGCGGGCGAAATCGTACCGTGCGGCTCCCACCGCCATGAACTCGATACCACAACAGCTTGTGGCAAACGTAAGTGGCCACAGGGAATTGCTGCGTCCCCAGTTGATAAGGTCGTCCAGGCAACCTGCCCACACCTTACCGCCATTCGCGTTGATCTCATCGACCATCTTCTCCAGATAGTCATTGTTCTTGAACTCCTCATAGGGGATAGACTTGATATTTGGTTTTTTCATTTCCATTCCAACGCTCCTTTCCGCCAGGCATAAGCCAAGCCTAATACCAACACGATCAAAAAGAACAGGATGCTGTAAAGTCCGTACACGCCAAGGTCCTGTATCACCACTGCCCACGGGAACAGGAACACTGTCTCCACGTCGAACATCAGGAACAGAATGGCAAACAGATAGTAGCCGGCCTTGAACTGCATCCACGATTTACCTCTCGTAGGGATACCGCACTCGTAGGATTCTCCCTTCTGTGCGTTGTAAGAGCGCGGCGAGATTGCATTGGCTATGCCTAAGGCCACGGCCACTAATGCAATAGCCGTCAGGATGACGACAACTAAAAGTGTAAAATACATACTCTATTTATTCTGTTAAGATTTATATTCATACAAAATCGTAAATGGGCGTTGTCCCACAACACTATGTGCAGACGGCGGAGGAATGACTCCCGTCAATGCCTCGCCTTGGATGAGACGCGACGGTCCCTTCACCTCCCTATCTCAGTATCTTCCGCAGGGCATAGACGTAGTAGTCCGGTCCCGGATAGGGTTCGTACTGTCGATGGAGGGTGTTGGAATCTATCTTTGCGGCAACTGTTCCGTTCGTGTCGGAACAATCCGTCTCGTCAGCGGTGCAAAAACGCCCGTTATTGCTTTGGAGGTCTTCCATCTGGCTGCTGACATGCCTAAGGTCAGCCTTGCTGTTCAGGTAGATGACTTTCAGGGTTCGTTCAAAAGGAGACTCCACCTGTCGGATGGTACTACCGTTTTCCGTGTGTGTAGCGGGAAGGGCAAGGCTCGATGAAGAGGCCGATGTTGCGCTTGTCGCCATGAAGCATAGCAACACTAAGTAACTCAGAATGACTCCTTTAATGATCTTCATCTTTGCCTTCTTTGAAAAAGATTTGCAAAGATAGTCACTTATTTTGGATTGGCAGGCCGTTTACCCGGTTATTTTAACAACATTTTCGTCAAGGAACAACGTGGACGGGTGAACCCCTTAGTGTCTCTTCCAGAAGTCGGGGGAGAAGAGGAGCAACACGGAGAAGAGTTCCAGACGGCCGATGAGCATCAGGATGGCACTCAGCCATTTGGCGGCATCGGGCAGGGTGCTCCAGGAGGCGACAGGGCCATACTCACCCAAGGCGGGACCGATGTTGCCGATGCTCGACACGACGATGCCGTACGACTCCATGAAACCGGTGCCGGTGAGCATCATCAGCAACCAACCCACCAGTATGGCGGCGATGTAGACCACGATGAAGGCCAGTAGGGTGGTCTGCACCGGGGTGGGTATCACCGTTTGGTTGATGCGGACGGGCAACACGGCGTTGGGGTGGAGGATATGCTTGAATTGGTTACGCGCTATCTGATAGAGAATGGCGATGCGGATGCACTTGATGGAGCCGCTGGTGGACCCCGCACAGGCACCGCAGTACATCACGAAGGTCATCAACAGCCACAGGATGGGAGGCCACGTCATGTAGTCGTCCGTGAAGAAACCCGTGGTGGTCTGTATGGAGACGACCTGGAACAGGGCTTTGCGGAAGGTCTCTTCCAACGACCCGTAGTGATGGGTTGTCATCAGCACAACCACGCAGAAGAGCGTGAAGAAGAGGGTCAGGCTCACATACCACCTGAACTCCGTGTCCTTCATCATCTTGCTGATTTTCCCTTTCAGCAGAAAGAAGAAGAGCAGCGTGAAGTTCACGCCCGACAGGAACATGAGCCCCGTGGTGACATATTCCAAATAGGGTGAGTGGAATGCGGCGATACTCTCCTGACGGGTGGAATAGCCTCCCGTTGCGGTGGTCGTCATGGAGTGGCAGACACTGTCGAACAAGGTCATGCCGCCCGCATAATAGAGCACGATGGCCAACACGGTCAAGCCCACGTAGAGACTCCACAGCCATTTGGCGGTGACACCTATGCGCGGGTGCAGCTTGTTGCGTGTGGGGCCGGTCGCTTCGGCGGCAAACAGCTGTATGCCTCCCGAACCGAATATCGGCAGCACGGCGATGGTGAAGAAGACAATGCCCAAGCCGCCTATCCACTGTGTCATGCTGCGCCAGAACAGCAGTCCGTGGGGCAGGGACTCGATGTCGTCGAGAATGCTCGCCCCCGTAGTGGTGAATCCCGACATGGTCTCGAAGAAAGCGTCGGTGATCGAGGGGATGTATCCGCTCAGGTAGAAGGGTAGCATGCCGAAGAGCGAGAACACCACCCAGGATATGGAGACAATGATGTAGCCGTCCTTGCGGCTGGTGTGCCGTTCGGCATCCCGCCCCCGCAGGTAGAGCACCGTGCCCGCCAAGGCGGTGATGATTACCGCATAGAGGAATCCCATCAGGTCGTCCTCGCCGTAGTAGAACGGGAAAGCCGCGCACAGAAGCAACAACCAGGACTCCAGAAAGAGCAGGATGCCGATGATCTTACATATAATCTTGGCGTTAATCATCAGTTGAAGTATTTCTCAATTTGCTTTATCATCATACCCAGACAGAACACCACCACATGGTCGCCCGCCTGAATCTGCGTGTTACCGGTTACCAACGAGCCTACTCCGTTGCGTATCATTCCGCCGATGTTCATCCCCCGCGGCAGTCCGATGTCCTTCACCGGGAGTTTGGTGATGCGGGCTCCCTCCTTCACCGTGAACTCCGCCACGTCGGCATTGGCCACGGTCAGGCATTTCACGTTGCTCACGTCGGCATCCAACAGCATCTGGTAGATGTGGCTGGCGGCTATCGCCTTCTTGTTTATGATGGTGCCGATGTCCATGCTCTCCGCCATGCTGATGTAGTCCAGGTTCTCTATTTCCGCCACCGTCTTGCTCACGCCTAACCGTTTGGCGGCCAGACAGGCCAGGATGTTTGTCTCGGAGCTGTCCGTCAGTGCCACGAACGCTTCCGTGTTCTTGATGCCCTCGTCCATCAACAGATCCATGTCGCGCCCGTCGCCGTTGATGACCATCGTCTTGTCGCTCAGCAGTTCCGTCAGCCGGTGACAACGGTTCAGGTCGTTCTCTATGATTTTCACCTGCATGTAGTCCGGGGCGAACTGCGCCGTGCGCACGGCGATGCGGCCACCGCCCATAATCATCACGTTGCGTACGTCCTTGTACGACTCCTTGCCGGCTATCTGCCGGATGTAGGGGATGTGCTTCTTGGTGGTCATGAAGTAGACCATGTCCAGGTTGCGTATGCAGTCGTCGCCTCGGGGGATGATGGTCTCGTTGCCCCGCTTGATGGCCACCACGTGGTAGGGCGTGTTCGGACCGCCCAGCTTGTACAGCGGGATGTCCAGTATCTGCGCCGTGGAGCGGAGTTTCACGCCCAGCAGCACCAACTCGCCTCCGTGTACTTCCCACCATTGGCGTATCCAGCTCATCTTGATGGCATCCACAATCTCTTTGGCCGCCAACATCTCGGGGTAGACCATGGAGTCTACGCCTAACTTCTGGAAAAACTCCTGATACTTGGGCGACAGGTACTCATAGTTGTCGATGCGCGCTACCGTTTTCTTCGCCCCTAAGTTGCTTGCCAGCATGCACGAGGTCATGTTGCGGCTCTCGTCGGGGGTGACGGCTATGAACAGGTCCGCCCCTGCCACACCGGCCTCTTTCAGTCCGGCTATGGAGGTACACGACAGGTTCACCGTCATCAGGTCGAAATTGGTGTCCAGGTTGCTCAGCCGCTCCTCGTCCTTGTCCATCAGCACAATGTCCTGTCGCTCTCCCGACAGCAGCTTGGCCAAGTGCGTACCTACTGAACCTGCTCCGGCTATGATTATTTTCATCTCTTTTCTCTTTCTTTCGTTAGTTCTCGTTCTCTTGGAAAAGTTCTCCGGCGACTGCCGCGATGCCTTCCGCGTCCATGCCGCACAGATGGTGCAGCTCCTTCAGGCTGCCGTGCTCCACGAACTCGTCGGGCAGGCCGATGCGTCGCAGACGTGGATAGTATCCGTGGTCGTTCATGAACTCCATCACGGCACTTCCCACGCCGCCTTTCGCTACGCCGTCCTCCACCGTGAGGACGCGGCGGAACTTCTGGCCCACCTCATGCAGCAACTCTTCGTCCAAGGGTTTCGCGAAGCGCAAGTCGTAGTGCGCCACGCTCTTCCCCTCCGTTTCCAACCGGCCGATGGCCTCCTCCACGGCGTGTCCGATAGGTCCCAATGAGAGGATGGCCAAGTCCGTGCCCTCTTTCAGTCGGCGGCCTTTGCCCACTTCCGTCTCTTCGAGCGGACAACGCCAGTCCGCCAGCGTGCCTCTGCCTTTGGGGTAGCGTATCACGAACGGCCCTTTGCCGGGCAGTTGCGCGGTGTACATCAATCGGCGCAGCTCATGCTCGTCGTAGGGCGACGCGATGGTCAGATGAGGCACCGGCAACAGGCAAGCCAGGTCGAAAGCCCCGTGGTGTGTCGGTCCGTCCTCGCCCACCAGTCCCGCGCGGTCTAAGCAGAGCACCACGGGCAACCGTTGGATGGCCACGTCGTGAATCACATTGTCGTAGGCCCGCTGCATGAAGGAGGAGTAGATGTTGCAGAAAGGTGTCAGTCCCTCCTTGGCCATTCCGCCCGAGAAGGTGACGGCGTGTCCCTCCGCGATGCCCACGTCGAAGACCCTGTCCGGCATCTCCTTCATCAGGATGTTCATCGAACAACCCGTAGGCATGGCGGGTGTCACGCCCACAATCTTGTCGTTCTGCCGTGCCAGTTCCAGCAAGGTCTGTCCGAACACCTCCTGGTAAAGCGGCGGCAAACCCTCCGTGTCGGTGACGATGCGTTCGCCCGTCTCCTTGTCGAATTTCCCCGGCGCGTGCCAGATGGTGGCTGACTTCTCCGCCGGCTCAAATCCCTTGCCCTTGATGGTATGCAGATGGAGCAGCTTGGGCCCGTTCATGTTCTTTATCTCCCGCAGGGTGCGTACCAGGTTGCCCACGTCGTGTCCGTCGATAGGCCCGAAGTAGCGGATGTTCATTCCTTCGAAGATGTTCTGCTGTTGCGACAGCATCGACTTCAGACTGTTGTTGAAGCGGATGATGCTCTTGCGCCGCTCCTCGTTCAGGATGCCCCATTTGAAGAACAGCTGCGACAGCCTGTAGCGGATGCGGTTGTAGCAGTTCGTCGTGTTGAGGTTGAGCAGGTATTGTTTCATGCCACCCACGCTGCGGTCGATGGACATGTTGTTGTCGTTGAGTATGATGAGCAGGTCGTTGGGGGTGGACGACACGTTGTTCAGTCCCTCGAACGCCAGTCCGCCGCTCATGGCACCGTCGCCTATCACAGCCACCACATGGCGGTTCTTCTCGCCCAACCTGTTGTTTGCCACGGCCATGCCCAGTGCCACTGAGATGGAGTTGGAGGCGTGGCCGCAGGTGAACGTGTCGTATTCGCTCTCCTCGGGAGAAGGGAAGGGACGTATCCCCTTGAACTTCCGGTTGGTGGCGAACGCCTCCCTGCGCCCCGTGAGTATCTTGTGTCCGTATGCCTGGTGTCCCACGTCCCACACAATCCGGTCGTACGGCGTGTCGTAGACATAGTGCAGGGCTACGGTCAGTTCCACCACGCCCAGACTGGCGGCGAAGTGCCCCGGGTTGCACGAGAGTTCGTCGATGATGTCGAGCCGCAACTCCTTGCACACCTCCGGCAGTTCCTCCACCGACAACTTGCGCAGGTCCGCGGGATATTGTATGGAATTTAATAATCTATAATCGTCTTGCTTGTCCATGCTTTTGCCTTATTAGGTGCAAAAATAGTAAATTGTGGATAAACGGATGCCTTTGGGCGATGAAAGTTTACTCTTCGAGCGATTGCAGGAACTCCTTCACGTCCTCCCGCAGCCGTTGATAGAGCGGTGCTTCCTTGTATGCCGTATGTTTTTTGAGCATGAATTCGGGCGAAGCCTGACTATGCTGATAGGCCGTCAACTCGTTCTGTCTCTGTTGGCTGTGCTCCGCCAGACGTTTGATTTCCTCCTCCCGTTCCCGTCGCAGGCGTGCGCAGACAGGTCCCAAGAGTTTCATCACCACATTGTCCAGGATGTGGTGCCCTTGGATGAAGAGGTAGGTATTGTCCGGGGTCACGCCTAACCGTCCCAACTCCTTGCCCAACGCCTCTATCTCCCTGTCCGTGTTGGGGTGTTGCGCCCTTAGGCTCTTCACTTTCCGCTCCACATGATGCCGCATTTTCTCCAGCGACTCCTCCGGGTGGGCGATGCTGAAGTGGTCCAGCTTCACCACGTTGCAATAGTCCAACAGCGAGAATTGCCCCGCCTTGTGCTTGCGGTAGAACCATACGGACCAGATAAACAGGGGGTAGGCTATTTGCGAGTAGAGCCGCATGAATGCCGCCAGGTCCACCACCTCCCGATCGTTCAGTGTCGCCATCACGCACACCTGGTGCAGGCTCTCCGCGTAACACTGATAGTTCTCGATGGCGTAGGTGTAGGTCTGGAACACATAACGGCTTCGGTTGATGCGCCGCGAGGTGTGTGTCGTGTCCTGCAACAGGTAGTCGTAGTCGCTGTCCACACAGGCTATCATGCTCTTGCCGAGAGCGTCGCCCAACGTGTTCATCAGCGCGCTCTTCTTTCCTTTGGCCAGCGTGTCGTGCGAGGGCAGCAACACCTCGAAGCGGTATTTCTCGCTTTCGAATTCGCTCAGCAGGGTGCGCCAGAAGAAGATGTCGTCATAGCTCTCCACATAGGCGATGATTTTCCGCTGCGCCCGCTTGGGCCGTAGCTGGTTGGCGGCGGCCACGTATCGCGAGTTGATATTATCGATCAGTCGTTTGCTCATCGTTCCGTCTTACTTCTCTTCCTCCGCTGGGACGAGGATGTCGCTCACTTCCGTGACGGCATCCATCCATCCGTTCATGATGACGGCGGGCGAGTGGGTGGTCAGCACAATCTGCGTGTGTGGATTCAGGTCCCGTATCAGTGAGATGAGCCGTTGCTGCCACTCCACGTGGAGCGACACCTCCGGTTCGTCCATAAACAGCGTGAAGGGCTGGTTGTCCTGCACCAGCACCGTGAGCAGGATGGCCAGCATCTGCTTCTCTCCGGACGAGAGCTGGTAGGGGTAGAGTGTCTCGCCCACCTGTTCGAAGGCTATTTCGTTGCTCTTGCGCAGGATTTTCTTTCCCGTCTCACTGAAGAGGTCGTCGATGAGGTCTTGGAACTTCTTCTTCGGTGCCGACACCTCCGCCGCCCGTTGTTGCGCGTCGGGTTCGCCGCTCTGCAGCAGCTCGATGATGCGGTTGCCGATGTTTACCTGATAGTCCAAGTAGATCCGTTGCAGTTGGTAGATTTGCCAGTCCAGCTCCGTCCCCACGTTCTTGTCCACCATCTTCTCCATGAGGCTGGAGTTGATAAGGGGACGGTCGAAACTCCGTATCACGCTGTAGCGCAGACAGGTGGCATCCTCGGGGAAGAAGGTGAGCCGTACGTTGGGGTCGCTCGACCGGCTGTCAAACTCCCCCTGCACCTGTGCGTTGAGCCAGCGTACGGACTTGTTGAGGATGGTGCTCTTGCCGATGCCGTTGATGCCGCTCAGTATGTTCACGTCCGGCCGTAGGTTCCACACGATGCTTCTGTCCTTGCGTCCCCACAACGATTTTATCTCTATCCGTTGGATGTAATCCGCCTGCTTCTTCATGACTGTCTGTTTTGTGAATCGTTACCACAAAGGTACAGCACCTCGGCCAAAGAGCCAAATCCGTCGCTCCCTTTTTCCGCGTGTTATCTAAAAGAGTGTTATATTTGCGTACGAATGCCGAAACTGTCGTAACTTTGCACGCCGAAATAACCGAAAGAAAGATGAAGAATAAAAGTTATACGGGTCATTTGTGCATGTTCATCACTTGCACGGCCTGGGGTCTGATGTCCCCCATTGGTAAGGACATTATGAGTGAGTACGTCTCGCCGCTGACGTTGGCTACGTTTCGTATGGTGGGTGGCGCGGTCTGCTTTTGGGTAGCGTCGCTCTTTTTCAAGAAGGAGGACGTGAAGCCGCATGACATGCTCATGCTCTTCTTCGCCGCCCTCTTCGCCATCATCTTCAACCAGGGAGTCTTCATGTTCGGTCTCTCCATGACCTCGCCCATCGATGCCTCCATCATCTCCACCATGGTACCTATCGCCACCATGGTGTTGGCCGCCATCCATCTGCACGAACCCATCACGGGCAAGAAGGTGGGCGGTGTCTTTCTCGGTGCCGTCGGCGCGCTCATCCTTGTGCTGGGCAGCCATAGCGGACAGACCGCCCAGAGCAACGTGTGGGGCGACATCCTCTGCTTCGTCTCGCAGGTGAGCTTCGCCTCTTACCTCACCTTCTTCAAAGGGGTGGTGGGTCGTTACCATCCCGTTACCTGCATGAAGTGGATGTTCACCTACGCCGCCATCGTCTTCATCCCCTTCTCCTACAAGGACGTTACTTCAACTCCCTTTGAGCTGGTGTCCGCCCTTAAGTGGAGCGAGATAGCCTTCGTGATAGTGGGTGCCACCTTCATGACCTTCTTGCTGCTCATCATCGCCCAGAAGATTCTGCGGCCTACCGTAGTGAGCATGTACAACTATGTGCAGCCCATCATCGGCACGCTGGCTTCCGTGGCCATGGGTCTCGCTGTTTTCGGATGGATGAAGGGCGTAGCCGTGGTGCTCATCTTTGCCGGTGTCTACTTAGTGACGCAGAGCAAGTCGAGAGCCGAGATGCTTCGCGAGCAGGCGGGGAAGTAAGTTTTTTATCTCTCGTCAAACGCCCGTGATGCCGCATAGAGGGGAACGTTGGTCAGA
>CAVFNZ010000018.1:0-1168 GCA_963624095.1 Clostridium sp. CAG:217
GTTCATTGAAACAGAAAAATATGATGCCAAGCCCACCTATAAGAAGTTCTTGGGGAATGGTATACCCTATAACACCAAGTGTACTTTTGAAATTGTTTAGCGGCTCAAGGCAAAAGCCCACGAATGTTTTTACTCAACAACGGTTCTGATTTAAACTATTATTTGTATATTTGCAGCGTAATAGTTCAAAAATAGTCTCTTATGGACGACATTTATATGCTTGCCGATGCTGTGATTCTCGTCCGGATTGGCAACCGCCTAAAGGCAGACAGACTGAAGCAGAACATCACCCAACAGAGTTTGGCTGAATCAGCGGATGTCTCGCTCTCCTCACTCAAAAAGATTGAGAGAGGAGAGATTGGTTCGTTTGATTCTTTGCTCAGGGTGCTCCGCACCTTGGGGAGATTAGAGGTGCTCCAGCCTCTTGTGGATGAGGAGCAGATGACCCCGAACGAGTACTATGAACAGGTACATTCAGCAAGGTCGAAGCGGCAGCGTAAACGTGCAGTCGGGAAACTTGATAAAACAGATAAGGGGGAATCGGCATGGTAGACGTGGCTAAAGTCAGTATGTTCGGTATCCCTGTAGGGACATTCAGTTGGGATTCGAGATATGAGGTGGCACGATTCGAGTATAATCCAGACTTTATTGGCCGCAACCTGGAGCCTTCACCCCTGATGATGCCAGTGCGTGAGGGTCGCGTCTACTCTTTTGCCAACTTAGGAAGAGAGACCTTTCAAGGCCTGCCAGGCATGTTGGCGGACTCTCTGCCCGACACATACGGACGGGCTTTGTTTGACAGATGGTTGGCTTTGACGGGACGTACGAGCGGCAATCCCGTGGAATCACTTTGTTTCTTAGGCAAACGTTGTATGGGGGCGTTGGAATTTGAGCCTGCAATAGAATCTTCTTACAGTCCCGACTCCATATTTGAGATTGACAAATTGGTTGAAGTGGCTCGTGAAGCCCTTGATTACAAATCGTCTTTTGGAACAAACCTTAATGACAATAGAAAGGCCGCTATTGCGGAAATACTC
The DNA here is from genome assembly GCA_963624095.1 of Clostridium sp. CAG:217. Taxonomy (GTDB): domain Bacteria; phylum Bacteroidota; class Bacteroidia; order Bacteroidales; family Bacteroidaceae; genus Phocaeicola_A. The sequence continues at coordinate 1,038 of CAVFNZ010000018.1, forward strand.
CGTCTTGGCACTTCTGCTGGAGGTCAGCGCGCCAAAGCCATTATCGCCTATAACAAAGAAACCGGCGAAGTGCGTTCGGGACAGGTGAAAGCTCCAGCCGGCTTTGACTACTATCTGATAAAACTTGACGG
>CAVFNZ010000018.1:1178-28349 GCA_963624095.1 Clostridium sp. CAG:217
GTATCAGCTAATGCAGGATTTAAGGAAACGGAAAACTACGGAAGACTGGAGTATTCATTCTACATATTGGCGAAGGCATGCGGCATAGAAATGTCGGAGAGTTATCTCATTGAAGAAGGCAACCGCGCTCATTTCCTTACTAAACGTTTTGACCGGAAGGAAGGAGATAAAGTCCACATGCAGACGCTTTGTGGCATTGCCCACTTTGACTTCCGTCTTCATAGAGCCTATTCCTATGAACAGGCATTCAATGTGATGAGGGCGTTGAGATTGTCATACGCCGAGGCCAGTCAGATGTTCCGTCGTATGGTTTTCAACGTGGCGGTTCGCAATCAGGATGACCATACCAAAAACATCTCTTTCCTTATGGACAAGGACGGCAAGTGGCGACTTTCCCCAGCCTACGACATGGGCTATGCCTACAATCCCAATGGCGGCTGGACAGCAACGCACCAGATGTCCATCAATGGGAAGTTCGACTGCATTACCCGAAATGATTTGTTGGCGTTCGCCTCGGCAAACAACATCAAAGACGCGGCTGAGATAATTAGCGAGGTTTGTGACGCAGCTTCTCATTGGTCGGAGATGGCAAGGGGATGTGGCGTACCCGAAATCATGATTAGTGCGATAACTTCCAACATGCTCCCGGGTCTGTAAATCATACGAATCGCAGTAAAGGAATCCTCCATAAGGGGAAGCTACATTGTAGTAAATACACCCTCGGTCGTCACGCCCCCAGAATGTAAACGCCCCAAACACATCATATCAAAGCCCAAGACTTTTCCGGTAATCGGAGAAAGTCTTGGGCTTTGGTGTTTTCGGCCTCTGTCCTCGTTACGGCATGGGCTTCAGTCCTTCCCAACGGACGTTCCATGTGCCGTCTTTGGGGAAGCCGGGGTTCTTCTCGGTGCACCCGTCCCAGCCGGCACACATCATGGCAACGGCGGTGAGCAAGCCACCATTACCGGGGAGGTAGATGCGGAGACGGCCATCCTGATAGTTGTGACCGCTAACCAAATAGGTATTGGTGCGCTTGTCCATCAAGAGGGCACTGACGGCTTTCTCCGGCTCACCCATGCGGGCGGCGTTCATGGCGGTCATCGGGTAGTCCCATCCCCAGGTCTTGCCCCAGTTCCAGTTGTCCCAGATCCATTCGAGGGTGTTCTTCATGTAGTCCTCGCGGATGAGCTTGTTCATCGGGAGGATGCCGACGGAGCCCAGCACGGCCATATGGTCGGAAGTGAAGCGGATATCCTTATACGTGTCCACGGCGGTCTCGGCGGCCAAATAGAGATGATCATCGTTGTAGGCCAAAGGAGAGAGCTTGTCTATCAGTTCGTCCCACTGCAGGTTGCGCTGCAGTCCGCGACGCTCGCGCCACTGGTTGGCCACCTGCATGGCGAAATGCCAGTAGGAGAGTTCAAAAGGCGGGTTCACCGTCTCGGCGGCTCTCAGCGTCTCCTGTGCGGGGATGCAGCCTTTGAGCACATACCGTCCCTCCATGGAGTCGTATGTGGCGAACGAGAACATGAACTTGGCGGTCTCTTCCACCAGTTCGCCGTATTTGTCCAACACGGCCTTGTTGTCGGGATTGCTGCGATAGATGAGTTCGGCCAGATAGATAAGGTGCGGCTGTTGCCAGATGAGGAAGCTGCCCACTTTGGAAGGGGCTTCGGTACCGCTGGGGTCGGTCATCTTCATCCAACGGACACCGTCGAATCCTTGACGCCGGGCTATCTGACGGGCTACGGGCTCCACGCTCTTGTACCACCCGAGGGTGCGGTCGAGCAAATCGGCGTGATTCCACAGGGCGAAGTGTGCCTGATGCCACCAGATCATCTCCAGGTGGAACTTGCCAAACCACGAGTTATAGGTCAGACCCGTCTCCTGCGGAGGCACGCTGCCCGCACACTGGATGGCCAACAGGTATTGACTCAGCACGACACGGCGTTCCAACTCCTTGGCACGCGGGTCCGTACAGGCGGAGAAGTCCACCGCGGCTCCTTCGGTCCAATAGCTTTTCCAATGCTCAGCGGTGGCTTTCTCCGTCTCGGCGAATGAGGGGAGAGCAGCCATCTGTCCGTTATCGGGATTCTCCTTGACGAACTGACAAGCGAAGGCGAAGGTATCGTCCGCAGGGGTCAGCGTCAATTTGTTCTTGCCGGTCTGCGCCAGAGTGGCTGCACCTTGCCAGTTGACGCGTACATAATATACGGTAGCCCCCAGGGTGCGCTTCACCAATGCGGAATGCTCGTCCTGCGCCACGATTTCGGTCTGGTGCTTGTCGTCGCTCTTCCAGTCGCAGGCATCGTCGCAATGTGCGCCCGTGGGATAGGGAAAGCGGAAGCAGACGGGCGTATGTGCCGCCGACGTAACCTCAGCCGCCATCATGTCCAGGTCGGGATGGCACACCGTCTTCACGGTGTAGCCGTTATCCTTATACGTAAAGGCACTTTCTATCTCGCCCTTCCACATGTCCAAGGTCTGACGGATGTCCGACACCTGTTGCGGAGTGGCATCCTGTCCGAAGTCGAAACCGATGATGCCCAAGTGGAGACGATGGGGGTTCGTACGGTACCAGTTGGCGGCATCCTTTGCCCGTCCCGGTTCGTTGAACTGGGTGGCATAGCGTTCGATGTGGCCGCGTCCGAAATCATAATCCTTCAGTGTCTCTTCGGGTTTGAAGTTGTAGGGATTGTCGAAGCTGTGCCATCCCCACTGGCTCTGCGTACCCAAGGGAACGCCCAGCTTGTAGGAGTCGGGGAAGGTCTGCAGGCCGGTAGCGTCCACCGTGTAGGCGAACTCACCGTTACCGACGGACAAGGAGGCCAAGGAGTCAACGGCGGAGACCTGCGGATTGTTGCGGATCACCAGGGCCTCCCTGTCGATGGGAGCTTCCTTGGGTGAGCCACAAGCCACCAGCAAGCAGGCGCCTGTCAAAGTCATAATGAAATTCTTCTTCATACGTTTTCAATGGTTTTAGCGTGATGTAATATGTTTCAAGTTTGTGTTCTCTTACCGATTAACTATACGAAAAGAGGCTTACTATTCAGGGGACGAAGGTAACTATTTTTTATGGAAAAGCTATGTCTCGCCGCATTATTCCGCTAATAATCATACGGGATGAACGGGATTCCATGCCTTTGGACGGAATTCCATGTTACGGATGGAACCATTGCGATACTTTTGCTTCCGTTAACCAATGAATGGGAAAAGACTATGAGACAGAAATTGATTTTATCGGACAGCATGCCCGTCGCCCGATTCGGTAATTCCCCATTGCAACCTGTCGGGAGTCACAACCGGAAGCAGGAGGGCAAGTCCATCTTCTGCACGGAATATGAAACGGAGACGGACAGCAGCCAGGCTCTCGGCATCTGTGTGAAGAGAGTCGGGCAGAAATCAGACAAGCCGCTGTTCAGCGAAGAGAGTCGGATTCACCATAAAAGAGTCAGCGACGGAGGGATGATGGAAGAGGGTTTCCGCACCACGGACTACAGACTGATTTACATAACCCAAGGAGAAGGAGAGGTTACGTTCCACAGCAACGAGCCGGGTTCACTCGTCAAGGGAGGATACCTGATTTGGTTGTTGCCGGGACAATGGTACGCCTACACCCGCAACAAGTCATTGGGGTGGAACGAATACGCCATCAACTTCAACGGCGACCTGGTTCGTTCGTTGGTACAAGGCTCACCGCTGGAACAACGCAGCGGCATCTTCGAAGTGGGATACAACAACGACTGGGTGAACCTGTACATCCAAGCCATGGAAACGGCACGGCGGAAGAAGATCGGTTTCCAGTCACACCTCTCGGGCATCCTGTTTCATCTCTTGGGCAACGTGCTCTCCGTGCTGAAGGAGCGTGAGGGATGCGTGGACGTGATGCGTCAGAAGATGGAACAAGCGAAGATATTGATGAACGAGAACCTCCGCTCCAACATCGACATGCCCCGGCTGGCCTCCATGGTCGGGCTCAGCTATTCATGGTTTCGCAAGACCTTCAAGGAGTATATGGGCATCGCGCCGGCACGTTACTTCTCCGAGCTGAAGATAGAGAAGGTAAAGCAGATGCTCGACAACGACCCTACCCTATCCATCAAGGAACTGATTTACGGATTCGGCTACACGTCACCGGACAATTTCTACGATTGCTTCAAGCGGTATACCGGCTACGCCCCGGGACAATACCGCAAGATGGCGATGGAAAAGAAAAGCGCCTAACACTACCTATATATAAAGACACATTAGGTTTAACAGAAGTCATAGAAGGAAAGGAAGTCCAAGTTCAAGTCTATTCACATAGACTGAACTTGGACTTATCCTTAAATATATTACCCTGAAAACTATCCGCTACTTGGCGGTATTCTTTAAATCCCAAGGAACGAAGTAGTCACCGCTCTCCAGCTTGGCGCGTACCGCGTCAGCAATGCTGGCCGATTTGTACTTCTCGCAGATATACTTCGTCAGGAACGACGTGTCACCATGACGACGGGCCATACGAATCATGATGGGATAGACACGTCCCTCGCCGCAGTATTCGAGCATAGCCTCTTTCAGGAGTTCCTCATCGTTGGCCTTGATGTCGGAGGTGAAGGTACGTGAGCTCATGCCGGTGGAACCGCTTCCGCGCAGACCACGGTCGCCATATTTACGCTCGTTCACGCCCGGATTGCCGCCGGTCGGCTTGTAGATACACTTGACCGTCGTCCAGTTTGGCGTAAATCCGTACCAGGTTCCCGAGTAGACAGGGTCGGCTGCACCATTGTTCTCAAACTCATCGATATAGTCACCGATACCCACATTGATCAACGCCTTCACGGCTTCCGTCTTGCCCAGTTGGTTGAAAGCCTCGGCCATCATCAGGTAGAGGTCGGCACCCCGGTAGGTGTAGATATGGACATGGTCTTTGTAGGCATCACGGGCACTGCCGGACACCGCACGGTATTTGCAGCATACCAGGTTGCCGTTGTACTTGGCGACAGAACCGTTCATGCGGAAGTCCTGCGTCTTCACGCCCAGAGGGGTGAAGTCGTTGTCCGTGAACCGGTCATAGGCCACCTGCGACGGTGCTATCCAGTATTTGTTCGGGTAGTCGGAGTCAAAATGCTTCAGCAAACTGTTGGTCTGGTGATGCGCCGCATCGTAGAGGATGGCCGAGCAAGCCTCATAAGCATACGGGGTGTCGGCGCTCCAGAAGTTGATGAACTTGCCCAAGAGCTGGTCGTTACGCAAGTAGGCGACGCTCTGGCCGTTCGACTTTTCATAGATGCCGTTCATCTCGCTTTGGATGATGTCGATACACTTCTGGTATTTGCCCAACCAAAGGCAGACCTCGGCATAGAGGCAGAAGTAGGGAGGCGTTACCAAGTCCCAATAACGGAACTCACTGGTCTGTTCACTGCCGTCGGGGTCGAGCCACGCTTTCCACGAGGTGGTGTAGACGGGTTCCACGTCATCGAAACCAAAATCGAGCAGGTTCTTGCAGGCCAGCATCGTCTCGTCGAGGTTCAGCTCCTTGAATTTGGTAAGGTCACGAAGCGAAGTCATGGGTTTGTCCACCCACACCACCTTGCCATAAATTTTGGCCAAGGTCATGTAGGTCCACACCTGGATGCGCACGGCACTGCTGACAAGGGCCTTATAGGTAGTTTCGTCCACCGAATACTCCTCCTTGTATGCCTTCATGTGCTTCAGGTAGTCGTTGGTCTCGTTAATCAGCTCATAGTAGCCGGCCGGGTCGGCATAGTCGTTTCCCGTCAGGTCGGCATCGTAGTTATAGAGGCTGTAGAGTTCCTTGGGCGACGAGGCCGTGGGTTCCATGGATTCGCCTCTCATCTCATTGATGTAGATCGATTTGTCACCGATGGCCTGCATCTTGCTGATGATACCCATGAAACCAGTGTATATTTCACTCTCTTCGGAGATATACTTGTCGCTGTCCAACACGTTGTCGGTTTCCACCTCGAAGAAGTCATCGCATCCGCCAAAGAGGCTTGCCGCACAAAAGAAAAGCGTATAGAATAGTATCTTTTTCATAATGCTTTAGAATTTCAAGTTAATACCTAATTTCACCGATTTGGGTTGCATCACCTTTGCATAGTCGAATCCTTGCGTAGCGCAGTCGCTCGATGAGTACGCGAACTCAGGATCCATACCCAGGTACTTGGTGAAGGTAAGCAGATTTTCACCGGTCACGTAGATGGTGCCCGAACGGAAGAAGTTCCAGACAGGTTTGTCGAAGTTGTAGCTCAACGTGATGTTCTTCATCCGCAGGAACGAAGCGTCCTCAATCCAGCGGGAAGAGAAATCGCTGTTGCCCATCGGGTCGTTGTAGGTCGCCCGCGGAATGTCCGTAACCTGCCCTTCGACATTCCAGCGTGCGGAGACGGCCTCACTCTGGTTACCGAAGGTGGAAACGCTTTCGAGCTGACGGCGCACGGCGTTGTAAGCCTTGTTGCCATGGACGTAGGTGAAGTCGGCTGCCAAGGAGAACTGCTTGTAACGGATGTTGGTATAGAACCCGCCGAAGTAATCGGGGGCGGCGCTACCCAACGACACATAGTCCTTGTAGTTGATGTATCCGTCACCATTCTGGTCCACATAGCGCACGTCACCGGCATTGAAGCGTTGGCTGCTGCCGTTGAGCAGGTTGGCGGCATCGGCCTCGGCCTGCGTAGCGAACACGCCATCGGCCTGCAGTCCGTAGAACTCGTAGGGCTTACCACCCACACGACTGATGACCGCGGCATCGTCGCTGTATTCGTTGACAAGGCTTTCGTTGTCACCGAGGGACTTCACTTCGCTGTCGGCGAACGCGATGTTGCCGCCCACAATCCACTCAAAGTCGCGCAAACGAACCAGTGAGGCTTGCAGGGAGAGTTCCACGCCACTGTTGGCAATCTTGCCGCAGTTCATGTAGTAAGGTATGGTGCCGTAAACAGAGGATTTGTTCTGTGCCATGATCACGTCGTTGGTGGTCGCGTTATAGTAGTTGGCACCCACCGTGATGCGGTTGCGGAGAATCGAAGCCTCCAGGCTCAGGTTGAGCTGGCGTGTCATCTCGGGTTTCAGGCAAGTGTTCGGAATCTGCGAGCGCGTGATGCCCGAAGCTTTCTGGAAGACGGAAGCGACGTAGTACGACTTCGCATAGTTCGAAGAGAAACGGCTGTTACCCGTGAGGCTGTACTCCGCACGCAGGTTCAGCGTGTTCAGCCAAGTCTTGTCAATGAGGAACGGCATATTCTTGATCATCCACGTGGCACTAACACCCGGATAGACATAGAAGCGTTTGGCGTTCTTGCCCGTCGCGGAAGTTCCGTCGGCGGAGATGTTCAGACCGAGATTCAACGTATTGTTATAGGTATAGTCGGCATGTCCGTAGAAACTCATCCAGTTCCATTTCTCCAGATAGCCGCTGAAGTAGGTACCGGTGGTGAGGTTCATCGTCTGATAGAAGTCATTCGTCGTCTGACGGGAGTAAGCGCCGTCGTACTCCTGGCGGGTCAGCAGTGCTTGCACGCCACCCAGCACGTTAATCGCATGACGGTTGTTGAACGTGTGCTTGTAGTTGGCGTTCAGGTTGAAGAAGTAGTTCACGGCCTCCGCCACACCGTCGCGGACCGTATTCTCCTCCTCTCCGTAGAAGTCTCTCAACGGAGTGATGGTGAGGTCGGAACGTCCGGGGATGAACACATGTTCCTTGTTGTAGTTGTAGTATACACCCAGATTTCCGTTGATGTTCAGGTCTTGAACGGGGCGGTAGTTGAAGCCGGCCTTGATGTTCACGTCATACTGCCGGTTGCGTGCATCCAACGTGTTGACAATGGCCAACGGGTTACTTACGGCGAAAGTCATGTCCTCGCAAGCACCATAGTAGTAGTTGGAATAAACCGGAGTTACCAGTCCCTCCATCGTCTTCTCGTACGGAGAGAGCAACGGGGACTTGATGTACGCCGCCATAATCGGGTTGCTGCGCAGGTTGATACCCTGTTCCTGGTAGTTGCCGTTCATATAGGCCAGACCAACGGTGGCGGTAATCTCGAAGTTCTTGCTCACGAGGATGTTACCGTTCAGCATGGTGTGGTAACGGTCCGTCTTGGTATTGGAGAGGATACCCTCTTCGGAGGAGTAACCCAAAGAGAGGTCGTACTTGGCGATAGCGTCGCCACCCTCCACGCGGAAGAGGTTGTCCGTCACGAATCCCTTCTGGTAGATTTCGTCCTGCCAGTCGGTATTGTTGTTGTAGTACTGGGTGTATTTCGCATTCATGTTGTCGGACATGAAGGGGAAATTGGTGAAGAAATCATCCATCGTGGAGTAGTATCCCAGACCGATATCGGAGAGGTACGACTTGTACTGCAATCCGTTGAGCAACGGCATGCGCTTGTTGTTCCAACTGAGACCGAACTGGCCATAGTAGCTGATTTCCGTGTTCAGGTTATCAGAGGTAGCTCCGTCCGTTTCTATCAGGATAACGCCATTGGCTCCCATTGAACCGTACATGGCAGCCTCAGCGCCTTTCAGCACGGTGATGTTCTGGATGTCGTTGATGTTGTAAGCGCCCAGGATGTCGCGGCTCAGTCCCTCAATCAGCGGTGAGCTGTGCGTGTCGCTCACATAGGGCACACCGTTGATGACAATCAACGGAGCGTTGTTGCCGATGAACGAGCGCACGCCGCGCAGGTTCATGTAGCTGCCTTCGCCCGGCATACCGCTGTTGCGTGTAGTCTGAAGGCCGGCTATTTGTCCCGCCAACGCCCGGTCGATCTTCATGCTCGCGGGCAAGAAGTCCTTCTTCCCGATGTTCTCGGCGGAGGTGGTGTTGTTATTGATCTCGATGCGTCCCGGCAACACCTTCGTTTGGTTGTAGCGGTAGGTGTTCTCCGGTATCATGACGATACGGAGGTCCGTACGTTGGTCCACCGGCTGCAACACGTTGTAGAAGCCTGCCGCCCACACTTTGATGGTCGCCTTCTCCGGATTGGCGCATGAGGTCTGGAAGGAGCCATTTTCATCGGTAATGACATCCTCGCTTCCGCTGACGGAGACAACAGCGCCCTTGATGGGCTGATTATTGGCATTGAGAATCTTACCGCTAATCTTGTTGGCCTGTTGCGCCCACGAGGCCAGGCTCGTCAAGCAGAAGGCTATAGTCAGAAGTATAATTTGAATCTTTTTCATGATGTCTTCAATTTCATTGGATTAATAACAGTCAGTTGTCGGCTTCAAGCACCAGTGATGAAGCGTGATTTTGGTCGTGCTACTACCGGATCCCTCGAAGCGGAACGTGATGGGTTTGGCCTCGCCCGTGAGGGTGATGGTACCTATCTTGCCACCGTCACGTCCGTAGTTTCCGGACTTTTTAACACCGGCCTTGCTTGCGGCTGACGAGTCATAGCCTTCGGGATAGCCCTGTCCGCCACGGTCGTAGTGATAAGTAGTGGAAGAGTAATCGCTCTCCTTAATCGTTTTGACGAGCTCACCATTGACATATACGTTGATATTGCCGAACTCTTTTTTCTTGTTCTGAACAAATCCCAGGCAAACATCGTAGGTTCCGGCAGGCACCTTATAAGGGGTAACCGTGTGGTCGGCATCCCCTACCGCTGTATATTTGTAAGGGGTGAAGTCGAGCACATAGGACTTATTGGTTTTGTCCGTCAGGTTATAGGTCAGCGTGATGTAGTCGATTCTCGGGAATCCGGCTGCCGGCCAGCCCGCATGATAGGTCTCGTTCTTCACTTGGGAGAAAGTAAGGTTCTGGGTTTGGTAATACTCGTTCTTCTCATCCTCCGTCAGGTACTGATAGTAATAATAGAAGTCCTTCAAACGGTATATCAACACATTGGTAGGTATCTTCATCTCGGTGATGAAGTAGGCGACACCGTTGCTCAAAGTCACGGGACTGTCCAGATTCACCTTCTGCACGGTGGTCCTCCACTGTGAGCCGAACACGGACTTCAGGTCTTCGTTCTCCTCAAACGTGGCCTTGTCATAGATGCCATCGTAGAAAGCGGCCTGAATAATCCAGTTGGTGAGTATCGAGTCGGCACGCTCCATGCCCCACTCCTTGAGGTTCGCACGGGCCGTACTCAATGTTTTGTCAATGATGTCGTTGGACGGGATGAGCACGGTGGCCTTGGTGTTTTCCGAGGTAAGTTCAAAGCCCTTGTTCTCGAAGAAGGGGAACTTTTCCGTGAAGATGGAGTCATATACGGTGTTTCCCGTGTTATCCACGTCCACCGGTGTGCTGGCGTCCTTGTCGAAAGTCTTCTGCTTACGGGCCATAATCATCTGTTTGAAGGTGGAATAGTTGTCCCCCAGGTTCTGGATGTACTCGTAGATGCTACGCGGAGCGTTCACCTCGGAGTCCACGATGTAGAGGTAGCCGTTGTTCAGCTTGATTACCTTGTTCACCTTGGCGGAGGTATTGAAGGTAATCACTTCCTCCCCATTGTCATTCTTCGTCTTGTTGATGGTCAGGTATTTGCCGCTCCACATAAGGATGCGCTGTCCGTCCTGCATGTTCGACGGCGAGAGGCTCACGTCGGAAATCAGGCACTCCGCGGCATAGGAGTCGTCATCCGACGAAGCCCTTGAGGCCAACGCCCCGTCGATGGCCAGGATGGTATAGAGTTGGTCACGTCCGTTCAAGCGGTCTATCATGCCGGTCTCCTTGAAGAGCTGGTAGGTGGAGCTGATGGAACTCTCGGTGGCCATATAGTCCGTCAAGGTATTGTCCACAACGGTGATGGTGGAGCTGTTGATGTCACTCTTCGGGTTGCTGTAGTGGTCGTCCCACGTTTCGGAACAGCCGCTCATCATTCCGCAAAGAAGCAAAGCGTATATGGTATAATGTCTTGTCTTCATAATCGTAAGTCTTTATTCGAATATTGGAGTAAACAATATGTAGTCAATCATGATGCGGTAACTGCTGTTGGTGCTGGCCACCGGGTCGTTCATGACAAGTTTAACCGTATGTGTTCCCGTGCCGGTAAACTGGACTTCGTCGTAGATGACGGCCTCGTAGTTGCCCAACGTCTTGGAGGGAACGACAGAGTAGGGCTTGCAAGCCACCTCGTTGTCGCCATCGATGGTAAATATCATCTCGCCTCCGTTGCTTCCGCTGGTTGCCGTGCGAATGAAATCCATGGAAGTGGCGTAACCGATGCCGATAGAGACCTTGTACCTGCCTTTCAGGATAGTCGGTGTCTTGAAGCTGATCCAGCCATTGTAACCCAAACTAACCAACAGGTAGTCGCTGTTGGAGGCATTGACCCAGGCACTGCCGGTCTTTGCCGTGAAGTAGTTTACGCAAACACCCGTTCCGAACGCATGCTTGAAAGCGCCTGACGTTCCCTTGTATTCATAGATGTCCGCTTCGGAGAGGTCGCAGTTATACTCGGCCGTCCCGGCTGTCTGGTACTTCATGTTGCTGTCGCTGACCCCCTTGCCGGCATCCACCAGGTTCTTGATGGCTTCGAGGTCGGTCACGTCAAACTTAACCGTTTCGGGCTCTGGTTCCGCAATCGGCATGTATCCGGCCAATTGGTGGACGTAACCGTTCTTCGCCTGCAGGTCACAATCATCTTCGAGGAAATAGGTTCGACTGTTCTCATCCTGATAGTTGAGATAGAACCCGTCACTGCGCTCACTGATCTTTATCAAGCCTTCCGACGACAACGTATTCCAGATTTTGGAGTCAGCGTCCACCGCATCAAACGTCTTCAGCTTCGACAACGGGTAGCTGCCGGAGATGATGTGGTAGGCCACATATTGGTAGAGGGCGTTGCTCTCGCTGGTATAGTCGTCCGAGGCGCCAAGCTTGCTGACCAGTCCGTTCAGGTCGTCAATGCCCGCCGCCTTGAAGACGTCGTTGGTGACACCCAGCACCGTAAAGTAGCGTCGCTGCTCTTCCTGTATGCCCTGTTTGTTTTCCACCATCTCGGAGATGACATTGATTTTGGCTCCCAACCCCGTTGCATCCAAAGCCGCCTTGAAGACAGAGAACGAGCTGTTGTCGGCCAACCGTTGGTAAACGCTCTCCGTCAAAGGTGTCAACACGTTTTCCAACATGTACACATAGCCGTTGGAGACCTTGTTGGCGAACTCCAGCACACGGCCTTCCTTGTTCAGGTAGATGGCGTTGAGACCGCCATCCTGATAAGAGACGGTGAGATAGTCGTCCGAAACGGTTTTCTTCTCAATCTCTCCTTCTGTGGAGATGAAAGTAGTCTGATTGATGGTATCCTGAATCAAATGGTACTTTACCAACGTCTTGGCGTACTCCTCGCCCAGGTCCTGGATGGAGGAAACGCCTTTCTTCTGGTAGAAGGCCCTGACGGCATCATTGTTGGGAACAAACACCGTGAAGTATTGCGTAGCCTGGTTCACCGCATTGTAGAGGTCGGCATACTTCATGACGGCAATCCATTCGGAGAAGTCGTCCGGACGGCTCGACAAATAGGTCGAGGCGGGTTGCGTCTCGTAGAGGACGTAGGTCTCTCCATCGTACTTGTCGTCGCAGGCGACAGCGCAAAGGGCGACAAGGAGCGTGATATATAAATACTTTATTGTTTTCATACGAGTCATTGTTTTTTAGAGGTATCGTAATAGGGATTCTGAATCAACAGTTTGTTCGTCTTGATATCCGCTTCAGGAATCGGCAGATACCAAGCGTTGTCGTCACTCAGAACGGAGCCCAGCCACTTGGTCATGCCTCCGTTATTCTCCTGGAGCAACGACACGAACTCCGAACGATACTTGAAGTTCTGCTGTTTACCCAAACGAAGGAGGTCGTACCAGCGTTTTCCTTCCGCGGCAAACTCCATATCGCGTTCGTTGAGCACGGCTTTCAGCAAACTCAGTTCATCCGTCTCGGCGATGGTCTCCGCCGTGATGTCCGTCAAGTCGGCCAAACCGGCGCGTTGACGTATCTGGTTGATGATAGCCAACGCCTGCGTCCAGTTCTCCGTCCCGCCTATGCGGACAAGAGCCTCCGCTTTCATCAGCATCACATCGGCCATGCGGTAGATTATCCAGTTGGCGTCGGCATCGTTGCCGGTACCGGCTCGCGCCGCTTCGGTGTTTTCCACGCCCATACCCGTATACTTCCATACCAAAGCGTTGGATGGATAGTACGTGGAAGTGACCAGTCCCGTTTCACTGGACGAGGACTCATCTCCGGCCGCTGCACCCCATTTGGCGCGCACCGAGCCTGCCGCTCCCTCGTCACTCAGCCGTTGCGTCATGGCTTCGGAGAAGAAGTACGAAGGAACACTCGACGTGGTGAAAGCGATCTGTTTGGTCGGCGTATAGCTGTTAGTGGCACTGTTGGACGTGTTGGAGGCATCGAATATCAGTTCAAAGACAGACTCGTTGCTTCCGTTGCCCTCTTGCGTATAGAAGTTCTCGAACCAGCGCGCCGATGCGGTGATGAACACCGGGCGAAGACCCGAAGAGGCGTTTATCAGCATGTCGGCGTATTTGACGCAGCCTTCGTAGTCCTCCGCCCACAGGCAGGTCTCGGCACCGAGTGCGTACAACGCCCATTTGGTGGCGCGTCCCTTGTTGGCCCACGAACTTTCGAACTGCTCCTTGGCGGCATTGGTAGCCAAAGCTGCCTCCACGTCGCTCAGGATGAAGTCAAGTATCTCCGCCTCGCTCGACTTGGCGATGTCGTTAGACACTTCGTCGGTCACATACGCCTTTTTCACGAGAGGCACATCCCTGAAGTTACGTACCAGATAGAGGTACATCAGGCCACGCATAAAATAGGCCTCCGTCAAGTGTGAGTTCATCTGTTGCTCACGGTAGCTCTCATCGACAGCCATCACGCCGGGAGCGAACTCCAACACGGAGTTGGCCATACCGATAACCTTGTAGAATGTCTGCCAGGAGACGCGCGAGTTATCTGGCAGCACCTTAAAATCGCTTATCATGGCCGCGTTGGTTATGGACGTGACCACAGACGCGCCGCGCAACTCGCCCCAGTCAATCATGTAGGGTATGCAAGTGCGCATGGAGCTGTATCCCTCGGCCAATATCGCCTCCACGTCGGCCGATGATTTCCAGTACATCTCCGTCGTTTGTTTATCGTTGGGCAGGATGTTCAAGTAGTCGTCACAGCCAGTCAACCCGAAAGCGCCGACAAACAATGTCGCTAATAATATCTTTTTCATATCTGCTTATTCTTTCGTTAGAAACTTAAATTCACACCACAGGTAAACTGGATGGAGCAAGGCGTGGTGGCCGTGTCCTCCGAGATGGTGTTCTTCGATTTTACTTCAGGATCCTGTCCCGTATACTTGGTCCACGTGAAGAGGTTGTATCCGGTAACATAGAACTCACAGTTTGTCAGGCCCCACGACTGTGACAGGGTCTTGGGCAACCGGTAAGTAAGTGAAAGCGATTTCAGACGGATGTACGAAGCGTCTTCCACAAAACGGTCGGAACCCAGATAGTTGTAACCTTCGTTATAGAGGGCGCGGGGTATGTCGGTGATGTCGCCCTCGTTGCGCCAACGGCGAAGCACTGCCGTACTCTGGTTGCTGACTCCGCGCATCGACTCGTTGTTCATACGGGCCTTGTTGACAATGTCCTGTCCGTAACGTCCGTAGAAGTTGGCACTGAGCTTGAACTGCTTGTAGCTGACGTTCAGTCCGGCACCGCCCGTGAAGCGGGGCAGGGAGTTACCCAGGTAAACGATATCGTACTCGTTGATGACACCATCGTGGTTGATATCCTCGTACATGGCGTCACCCGGACAAACGACAGCCGTTCCGTTCTTCATGGTGATAGGATTTCCTTCCAGGTCCTTCATGATGTTACCCTCGGCATCGCGGGCATACGTAGCGTCCTTGTTTTGGTAAACGCCCTTGTAGCGGTATCCGAAGAAAGAACCCAACGGACGGCCCACTTCGTAACGGTAAGCGTAGTTGCCGTTGCCGAACGTATAGTTCTCCGCCGTGTAGTTGTCGGGCATCTCGGTAATCTCGTTCTCATTGTGGCTGATGTTGAAGTAACCGGCAATGCGCAAGTCCTTCTTCTCCAACGCCACAACGTCCGTACGGAACTCCCATCCCTTGTTGGTCATCTTTCCGGAGTTGAAATATTTCATCTTGTAGCTTCCGTAACCCAAAGTCGTCGGGGTAGCGATGTTCGACTGCAACAAGTCCCTGGTGTACTTCTGGTAAACATCGACCGTGAAACGGAGTCGGCCCTTGAAGAGCGAGATATCGGCACCCGTGTTGTACTCGGTCGTAGTCTCCCATTTCAACCGGTTGAGCTGCATGCTCGACGGTTTGATGGCATCCATGTCCATGTAATTGTTACCGCTGGCAAACGTTCCCAGGTAAACACCCGTTCCGCTGGCCGTCTTACCGCTCTGTCCGTAGCTGAAGCGGAGCTTCAACTCCTGAATCCACTTGAGGTCACGAAGGAACTTCTCCTCCTGCATGTGCCATGCCAAACCGGCAGAGGGGAACATACCCCAACGCTCGGACTTACCCATGGTGGAGTTGCCTTCCATGCTGACCGTACCATTGATGACGTAACGGTTCAGATAGGTGTAGTTGATGGCAGCCGTACCGGAGAGGTTGCGTTCTTTCGATTCGCCCGAGCCGGTTGCCGCTACGGCACTGCCGATTATCGGGTCGGAAAGCTGGGACGAAGGGTTGCCGAAGGTCTGGCTTCCGTAGCTCGATTTGTTGGCCTCGGAGGTACGCCAAATGAGGTTACCCACGATATTGTGTTTCTCCTCCCAGTTCTTCAGCACCATCAGTTTGTTCTCCGTGGAGACGTTCAACTGGTTCGATGAGGTGTCCGTACTACGGTTCGCGAAGTTGTCGGTCCAAGGCAATCCGGTAGCCACTTGCGGACAGAAGAGACGACCTTTGGTGTTACGGATATTGAACGAAACATAACCTTTATAGGTCAACCAGGGCAAGAACTTGTACTCAGCGTTGAAGTTCATGCGGCTCTCACGCTGCAGCGTGTTGTTGATGCCTTCGTAGGCCATTGCCACGGGGTTGTAGTTGGTACTCTTGTCGGGGTCATTGTTCATCGAAGCCTGCGGGTCGATGGTGCTGCCCTCGGTATGAGAGAAATACTGCGCGGTGCGTTCGCCCGTCTTGTCATCTATATAATAAGGAGACTTGTTCGGCATCTTGCCGAAAGCGACACTGCGGATGTTGCCGTAGCTGGCGTCGCGTTCAGACTGCGTGTAGGTGAAGTTCGCGTCAAACTTCAGTTTCTCGGAGAAGCGGTAGGATATCTGCAAACTTGAGTTCAAGCGGCTAAATCCCGTACCTACGGTCGTACCGCCTTCATCGAGATAGCCCAAAGAGAAACGGTACGTCGCGCGTTCACCGCCTCCGCTCATGGAGAAGGTGTTCTCCCAACTCTGGGTGTTGCGACGAATCTCGGAGAGCCAGTCGGTGTCGGCGTTGTATTCGTCGAAGTAAATCCAATCGGGGTCATAACCAATCTCTTTCTGGTTAAAGAGGAGGTTCAGGTAGTTACGGGCCGTACCGGAGCTTGTGCCCACATAGTTGGCGGCGTTCCAGATGGCCTCACTCATGAGGGCGGTGTATTGGTCGCCGTTCAGCATCGGGATGCTCTCGGGCTCAAACTTCGCGGAGTATTTCGATGAGAAGGAGAACCGGGTCTTACCGATTGTACCTTTTTTGGTGTTGATGATAAGCACGCCATTGGCACCTTTCGTTCCCCAGATGGCCGTTGCGGCGGCATCCTTCAACACCTCGATAGACTGGATGTCCTGCGGAGAGATGTTCAGCAAAGCGCCGAGGTCATCGTTGTTCAGGTTCGAGAAATCGGTATCCTCACTGATGTCCGACGGATAAGGGATACCATCGACCACAATCAGCGGGTTGGCGTTGGCGTTCAGGGTACTTGTACCGCGAATCTGTATGCTGGCGCGCGCACCGGGGTCACCACCACCGAGCACGATGTCCACGCCACCGAGCTGACCTTGCAGTGCATCCTCGATGGAGGTGACGGGCGAGGTGGCCACCAAATCGTCCATGTTGACCTTTTGGGTGGCAGAGACCTGCTGACGGGCGGAGAGCCCCAGGTCGTTGCGGTCCATGCGGGCCGCGCTGACCACCACCTCGTTCATGGTTTGGGAGTCATCGGTCATGGTCACGTTCAACTTCTCCTGACCCGTATACTTGATTCGGTTCGTCTTCATTCCGATGTACGAGAAGACGATGGTCAGGTTCTTCTCGTTGGGAATCTTCAGGTTGTAGGTACCGTTCATGTCGGTAATCGTACCTCCCAGCGAACGGTTTTGGGGGTTCATGATATTGATGTTCACACCCATTATCGGTTCGGCCTGGCCATTGAGCATCTCAATCACTTTGCCGGACAGGACCTTTGTCTGTCCCTGCGCCTTGCCCGTCAAACAGACAAGCAAGAAGGCGATGAATATATATTTGAATACTTTCATAATTGCTGTTTTACGGTTAATCAAAGGGCTTCATCTATCAGCTGGAAGCATCCGTCCTTAAAAGCGAAGGGGAAGCAATCATAGTCAGCGATCACATGACACGCGCCGCGCCCGGTCAGTTGCACGCTCAGTCCGGTACCGTCATCCGTATAGTCGATGGTGGGATAGCTTTCGCTGAGCGTATTGTATGCCTGGCTCTTCATGGTAGATCCGACATACGGATAGTTTACCAAGGCGTTTTTGGTGTTGGTGATGAAGTAGGACAAGAGGTAACTCTTCAGCGCGGCCTTGTCAACAGCGTCGGCGGTGAAGGAGCCGCTCTCGTCAAACGACCCGTTGGTGACGCCCGGTATGCGGTTGCCGGACAAGGCCGTCTGGATAGCGTCGTTGGTGGGGATGAAAGCGATGAAACGTTCCACCGACGACAAGTCCGTAATCATCTCGCTGGCAATCATACCCGCCTCTTTCATCAACGCCACAAAGCGGTAATACACATAACGTTTGTCCGCACAGATGGCGAGGGCGTTGGCCAACGTCTCCTTCGAGTCGGACGAGAAATAGTCCGGATAGAAGTAGGAAGCCTCCGCATCGGTGGCGTAGACCGTACCGTTGCTCTGGTCGGCCAATCGGGTGAATCCGCTCCATATCTCCGTGTTGTCCTCCGGATTCAGCTGTTTGTTGAAGAGGGCGTTGGTAGTGATCTTGCCATCCTTGACAAACCAGAAGTTCCAGCTTGCCAATGTGGGAACCACCTTCGTTCCCGTCTCGGGGAGGGTCGTACCTTCGGCCGTGGTGCGGCTTGCCAGGTTGACGTAAAGCAGGTTCTGCTTGTCGGAGGTGCTCAGCGGAGTGGTACCGCCGTCGTCACCGTCCTTTGTCAGCGTCTTCGTGTCGTGCACCGTATAGATATGCGACTCGTTCAACTGCTCTTCCGAGGGCAGAATCATCGTATACTTCGCTTCGGGAGAAGAGAGCAACGACTGCAGGCCAAGTCCGTTCATGGCATAGAGTATGGGGCGCGCGTCCTTACGCAGGTAGATAGGTCCCACGACGGAAGTGTAATGGGTAGGAGGCAACATCTCGCTCATGCCATAGAGCGTTCCGTTGACGCAGAGCCGGCGGTCCTTGATGTCGGACGTGTTGATTTGCAAGTCCAGCGTGCCTTCGGCTTTCGCCTCGTCGATGTCCTGCGGGAACAGCATCTGACTGCCGACAATGAAGTTCTTGATGAAATCACTGATGACGATATCATCCACTTCTTCCAACGAGGCATAGCCACCCACCTTCCAGTATTTTTCGTAGAAAGAGGTCAGGGCGTTGTTGTCCGGGGCAAACACCGTGTAGGACAATGACGACAGGGTGGTGAAAGCCTGGTAGTTGCTGACGGGCCATTCGCAGGCGATGTCCGGCAACGAAGTGCCGTTGAGTTCCACGCTGTGCCTGTACTGGTAGATGGAGTCGACGCCATACGTCGAAGCGTATGATTTGGTAAGTTCGTCATCATAGACATAGGTTCCCCATTTGTCGTAGAGATTCAGGAACATGGAATAGTTGGAGTCATCCTTCAGCTCGGTATAGATGGTCTCCAAGGGTTCAATCACCCGGTCTACGGTATGGATGTAACCATTGTTGGCAATGATGCCATACTCTTTCACGGAGGCGTTGGATACATTGAATCCGTTGTCGCCTTCCCAAGTGGACTCGGGGTAGAAATACTCGTAGCTCGACTTGGCGTCAAGGCCTCTGGTCTGGAAGAAGCGATAGGAGAAGACCGGCAGGAAACGCTCCAAGTGGTACACCATCACCTGCTTGCCGTCCGAGTTGATGCCATAGCTGGGAGCATCGATGCTGTATGTACGGTGTTTGTAGTAGAGACCGGCATTCACCTGTTTCTCCTCATCCGTTTCCATGCTTCCGGAGGGTCGGTAATTGATGAAATCATTCGTGTTGTAGGAATAATACACCAAGTGAAAGCCTATCAGTTTCCTCAGTTCGGCCGTTGGCACGTCCTTCACCGAGGCATAGTTGTTTTTCGTGAGATAGGCCTGGAACGCATCGTCGTCCGGAGCCATCACGGTCACTGTAGTCTTTCCGTGCATGATGGGTTTCAGTCCGGCAATCTCGGCGGCTTCGAGGAACATCGAGTAATTGCCGTACTCTCCTGATTCCAGTACTTCCCACGCACTGCCTTTCACCCAGTCGGGTACTTTGTAGTGTTCATCCATCTTGTCTTCACAACCGGTAGCCAGGAATGGAATGAGCAACAGCCAAAGCATCTTTCGTAAGAATGTCACTTTTTTCATTATTCTGTCAGAATTAGTTATTATTATTGTTTTCTTGTTGTTTCGTCACACAGGGAAGGTACACCCTACTGGTTCTTCCACTTCTTGTAAGTCTCCGCGTACACCTCGGGGAATTGCAGAGAGAAGGCATAGTTCTCGATATTGGTATATCCGTTGCCGGCCACCTTCCGGGCATCGGACGGGTCGTTCTTGTCGAGTTGCCACATATCCTCAAACTCATCGGGCATGCCGTCCTTGTCCGTATCCTTTGCCGGGTCGGCTATGGTAATCTGTTGCCAGGTCTTCGCCAACGGGTATTGTGTCTCGTTGTTCTGGTCACGCAAGATAACGCCTTCCTTACCGAGCGACTTGAGTTCATCGATCATAAACTGGTCCACCTTGTCGCGGTTCGGCAACACGGCCCCTACATTGTCTATAATGTATTTGTATGCCTCCTCGGCGGTACTCTTCTGCAGGATGTTCGGATGAAGGGCGTTCGGGCTGTTGATGAACGAGGGGGTAAAGTTCATGTAGGTCTCCCAGTTGGCGCGGGTGATTTCCACCCCGTTCAGTACTCCGTCCACGTTGTCATCGTAGTAGTTACCCACGCAGTAGGTGTCGAAGTTCTCGTTACCGCGCGTGAAAGGAGCGCAAGGATTGGACTTCTCCAATACCATATAATATAGGCCATCACTGCCCGACGGGATGCATTGGGTCAAGTCACCGATGATGGCGGGGTTGACATTGGCCACTGCCGTGTTGCGCCATATCCAACACGGTCCTTTGATGAAGTAGTTGTTCTCGATGTCCGTATCGGAGTGTCCGTCGGAATCACCGCCCATGATGTAGGCACCGTCCTTCCAGTTGTAAATCACGTTGTTCACATATTGGTTGAGTCCCTTCACCTTGAAGTTACGGGTCAGGTTGTCTATCAACAAATTGCGGAAGATGGTTATGCCTTCGTCATCGTTGGTCTGCACCAAGCCGCCGCAAGAGTGGTTCATACACCCCTGTCCGATGATGGAGTTTTGGACGGTAATGTTCTTGGGCCGCGTACCTTTATTGTCGGCACTGATGGAGAAGGTTTCGTCCAATCCCCAAGAGAAGGAGCAGTGGTCGTAGATTTGGTCACTCCCGTTGGCCACGCCCGCGGCGTCGCCGCTGTCAGCTCCACTGAACTGACGTCCCATACGCTGACGCATGTATCGCACTATCAGATTCGTGGCACCCGAACCCATCATACGTCCGTTGTAGAGTTCTATTCCGTCGCCCGGGGCCGTCTCGAACAAAACGGTCTGATTGTTCTTAAACGCGTAGGCCTCCTTATTCAGATTGATTACACCGGAAACGGCAAACACGATGATGCGGTTGGGCTGACTGATGGCATCCTTGAAAGAGCCCTCGCCGGAAGTGTTGAGGTTCGTCACGCGATAGACGCTATAATTCTCGGCGGCACGCGCTCCACGCGTGTAACGGCCGTGACCTTCCGCTCCCGGGAAAGCGAGCAAGTCACCGGAACCGTCATCAAAGCGGGGGAACGAAAGTTTTATCTTTGCCGATGAACCGCTGTCATCGTCATCGTCCACGTCTTTCACAATCGGTTTGTTGATGGAGGGATCGGCTTCCTCCTCGTCAACGGGCAACGGGTCGCCCACACAGGCTGCTGCCACGTTGACAAGCAACAGGGAAATCATCCCGAAAAAGGAGCAAAGACACGTCAGTAACCAACGAAAGTCTTTCGTTTTTTTCTTGTTGTTTGTCATAGTGTATATTTTAAAGTATTAACAATCAGTAGTTCATAAACATCTTGACTCAAGGTCATGAGAGATGACACTCTTTCACGTAGCAAAGGTCGGACTAATTCGGTAGGTCGGACACGCAAAAATGATTTTTTATATGGGAAAAATGATTTTGGGACACGAAGAGCGTCCACCTGTATAATATCCCCGAACGGCTTTGGCTTTTCATCGTTTTATGGATACCTTATAAATAAGGTAGGCTGCATCTCAGCATAATATTCAAGCAAGCTTGATATTCTGCGTTCGATTTGCACTACCTTTGCACCCAATTATGAAAGGAGAACGAAAGATGGACGTACTTGCGCTGATAGACAAATATTACGATGACAATCCGCCGTTGAAGGCATTGCTGCTGAACCACAGCCGCGACGTGGCGGACAAAGCCTTGCGGATAGCGGACAAGCACCCCGAGCTGCACCTCGACAGGCAGTTTGTGGAAGAGGCCGGACTGCTGCACGACATCGGCATCTTCCTGACGGATGCCCCAAGCATCCTTTGCCTTGGGAAGGAGCCGTACATCCGCCATGGCTACTTGGGAGCCGAGCTGATGCGGAAAGAGGGATACCCCCGCCACGCGTTAGTCTGCGAACGGCATACGGGCGCCGGACTGTCGCTCAAGGAGATAGAGGAGCAGAACCTGCCCGTGCCGCACCGCGACATGCTGCCGATAAGCATAGAGGAGCAGGTGATTTGCTTTGCGGACAAGTTCTTCTCGAAGAGCCGCCCGGGTCATGAGAAGCCGGTGGACAAGATACTCAAAAACCTGTCGCAATACGGCGAAGAGGGAGTGGAACGGTTCCGTAATTGGTGCGAAATGTTTCTGTAACTCCAAAAAATCAATAAAATGCGGAACGGATGCCGCTTAGATTGACCGATATTGTGTACTTTTGCCACCCGATGTGTAAACTCTGATTGATGACTTCACTAAGAACCTATATACAGATAGCCATAGGGGTGACGTTGGTATTGCTGCTGTTTCCGCAAAGAGCGGGCTCACAACAGCGCGGCAACGCTTCAGCCGCCTCGGACTCCATCCGGCCCGTGCCCGTCGCGGCGGATTCCGTCGCCGTGAAGGATACGTTGGCTACCGACTCGGTGAAGCCGAAGAAGGGTGCGTTGGACGCCCCCGTCACCTATGAGTCGAGCGACTCGACCATCTTCGAGGGGAAGAACGCCTACCTGTACGGTTCGGGCAAGGTGAACTACCAAAAGGTAGAGCTCACGGCAGAGGTCATCAAGATGAACCTGGACAGCAGCACGGTACACGCCAACGGCGTCAAGGACTCCACGGGTGTCATTCAGGGGAAACCCGTCTTCAAGGAGGGCGAAACGCCCTACGAGTCGGAGCTGATGAGCTACAACTTCAAATCGAAGAAGGGTTTCATCAACAACATCACCACCGAACAGGGTGAGGGTTTCATCACCAGCGAGAACGCCAAGAAAGGACCCAACGACGAGTATTACATGGAGCACGGACGCTACACCACCTGCGAAGACCATGAT
The DNA here is from genome assembly GCA_963624095.1 of Clostridium sp. CAG:217. Classification (GTDB taxonomy): domain Bacteria; phylum Bacteroidota; class Bacteroidia; order Bacteroidales; family Bacteroidaceae; genus Phocaeicola_A. The sequence continues at coordinate 24,233 of CAVFNZ010000018.1, forward strand.
CATCCGCACTTCTATCTTGCGCTGAGCCGCGCGAAGGTGCGCCCCAAGAAGAATGTCGTCTTCGGACCGGCCTGGTTAGTGGTGGCCGACGTACCCCTCCCCCTGGCAATACCCTTCGGTTTCTTTCCCTTCAGCAGCAAATACTCCTCCGGCTTCATCATGCCCAGCTACGGCGACGAGACCTCACGGGGATTCTACCTGCGCGACGGCGGATACTACTTCGCCATCAGCGACTATATGGACCTGAAGCTGACGGGCGAAATCTACACGAAAGGGTCGTGGGGACTGGCGGCAGCCTCCAACTACAACCGACGGTACAAGTACTCAGGCAGTTTCAACGTCAGCTACCTCGACACGAAGACGGGCGACAAGAACATGCCGGACTTCTCCGAGACAACGAGCTTCAAGATTATGTGGAGCCACCGGCAGGACTCCAAGGCGAGTCCCAACTCGAACTTCTCCGCCAGCGTCAACTACGCCACCACGAACTACGAGAAGTCGAACCTCAGCAGCCTCTACAACCCACAGGTCTATTCACAAAGTACCCGTACGTCCAGCGTGAGCTACTCGCGCACGTTCCCCGACATCGGCCTCACCCTGTCGAGCACGTTCAACATCTCACAGAACACACGAGACTCAACCATCGCCTTGACGCTGCCCGACCTGAACATCTCGCTGGCGCGCTTCTACCCGTTCAAACGGAAGAAGATGGTGGGCAAAGAGCGTTGGTACGAGAAAATCAGCGTGCAGTACACCGGTCAGATAAGCAACAGCATCAACACCAAGGAAGACCTGGTGATGAAGTCGGACCTGATGAAGGACTGGCGCAACGGCGTGAAGCACCATATCCCCGTGAGCGCCACGTTCACACTGTTCAAGTACATCAACGTGACCCCCACGTTCGACTACACCGAACGGTGGTACACCAACAAGGTGAAACGCAGCTGGGACGAGACCCAACAACGGGAGAGACAAGACACCATCTACGGCTTCAACCGCGTCTACAACTACAGCTTCAGCGTTTCGGCCAACACCACGCTATACGGTTTCTACAAGCCGTCGAAGAAGATTTTCGGCGACAAGATAGAGATGATACGCCACGTCTTCAAGCCTTCCGTCAGTTATAGCATGACACCGGATTTCAGTGCCCGCAAATACGGGTTCTGGGACACCTATATCTACACCGACGCGAACGGCGAAGTGCAACAAGTGGAATACACCCCCTACGCCAACGGCATCTTCAGCTATCCGGGCAAAGGGAAGTCGGGAAGCATCAGCTTCGACGTGTCCAACAACCTGGAGATGAAGGTGAAGTCGGACAAGGACTCTACGGGCGTAAAGAAAATCAGCCTCATCGATGAGTTGTACGCAGGCATGTCCTACAACACGGCGGCGAAGGAAAAGCCCTGGAGCGACTTGAACATGCGCATCCGACTGAAGCTGACCAAGCGATACACCTTCAACCTGAGCGCACGCTTCGCCACCTACGCCTATGAGTTCAACGACAAGGGACAGGTGGTGGAAGGCAACCGCACGGAGTGGTCGTACGGACGGTTCGGACGGTTCCAAGGCATGAGCCAGAGTTTCTCCTACACCTTTAACAACGACACGTGGAAGAAGTGGTTCGGCAGCAAGGACGAGAAAGACGACCTGAAGAAGAAGTCCGACGAGGCGGACCGGGAAGAGGAGGAAGAATACGACACCGAAGAGACCGCCAAGACCGAAGTGAAGAAGAAAGAGGTGAAGGCGGAGGTCGACGAGTATGGCTACCTGCGCTTCAAGATGCCCTGGTCGTTCACCATATCCTACGGCATCAGCATGTCGGAGAACCGAAGCGGAAAAATCAATATCAAGACGATGCGCTACCCCTACAAGTTCACGCAGACGATGAACTTCTCGGGCAACGTGAAGCTGAGCGACAAATGGAACATCTCCTACTCCAGCGGTTACGACTTCACGGCGCACAAGATATCCATGTCGTCGGTCAACATCTCGCGCGACTTGCACTGCTTCTCGATGACAGCCGGCATGGTGTTCGGCCCGTTCACCTCGTACAACTTCACCATCAGCGCCAACTCAAGCATGCTGAAGGACGCGCTGAAGTATGACAAGCGCAGCAGCTACAGCACCAACGTGGAGTGGTACTAACCCCTACCACCGGATAGGCTCCTTGCCGTGAGCCACCAAGTACTCATTCGTCTTGCTGAAATGTTTGTTCCCGAAGAACCCGTGGTAGGCGGACAAGGGTGAGGGATGGACGGAGGCGAGCACCAAGTGTCTGTTGCGGTCGATGAACGCACCCTTCTTCTGCGCGTAAGCCCCCCACAAGAGAAAGACGAGGTTCTCCCGTTCCGTGGCCAAGACCCGTATGGCCGCATCGGTAAACTCTTCCCATCCGTGGTTTTGGTGCGAACCGGCCTGGTGCGCCCGGACGGTAAGCGTAGCGTTCAACAGGAGCACGCCCTGATTGGCCCAACGGGTAAGGTTGCCCGTGGTGGGAATCGGAGTGCCCAGGTCACTGCCTATCTCCTTGAAGATGTTCACCAATGAGGGCGGAAAAGGAATGCCGTCGTTGACAGAGAAGCAGAGTCCGTGCGCCTGTCCCGGGCCGTGGTAGGGGTCTTGGCCGATGATGACCACCTTCACCCGGTCGAACGGGCAAAGGTTGAACGCATTGAATATCATCGGACCGGGAGGATAGACCGTTCCCTTGCCATACTCCTCGCGCACGAAATCGGTGAGGTTGACAAAATAAGGCTTCTCAAACTCCGGGGCGAGATGCCGTTTCCAGCTCTCTTCTATCTGCACATTCATAAGTTTCAAGTTTCCGTCAGATGAGGGGGATGCCTATCTTGGCACACTCCTTGCGCATCTCCTCGGGCCAGATGCTTGCCTGTATCTCGCCAATGTGAGCCTTACGCAGGTAGAGCATGCAGAGGCGTGACTGACCGATGCCGCCACCGATACTCAAGGGGAGCGAACCATCCAACAGGCGTTTGTGGAAGTAGAGCTCCATCCGTCTCTCCTGTCCGGCCATCTTCAGCTGACGCACCAACGACTCCTTGTCCACGCGCACGCCCATCGAAGAGAGCTCTATGGCGCACTCAAGGATACTGTCCCACACCAGGAGGTCGCCGTTGAGTCCCGGCATGCCGTTCTCACCGATGGTGGTGTAGTCGTCATAGTCGGGTGCGCGCAGGTCATGCTCCTTGCCGTCGCCCAACGGGCAACCTATACCTATAATAAATACGGTGCCGTATTGACGGGTAATCAGGTTCTCGCGTTCCTTGGGGGTCTTGTCCGGATAGAGTTGGCGCAACTCCTCGGCATGAATGAAGTGCACCTCATTGGCCAGGAACGGCTTAATCTGCGGATAGGCTTCGCAAACCATGTACTCCGTGCGCCGCATCGTGGCGTAGATATGGTTTACGGTGTCCTTCAGGAAAGAGACCGTCCGGTCTTCGGGAGTAATCACCCGTTCCCAGTCCCACTGGTCCACATAGAGTGAGTGGAGGTTGCCCAGACACTCGTCGGCCCGAATGGCGTTCATGTCGGTGTAGATGCCGTAACCCGGCTCTATGTTGTACTCAGCCAACGTAAGGCGTTTCCATTTCGCCAACGAGTGGACCACTTCGGCCTTGGCATCGCCCAAGTCTTTGATAGGGAACGTGACCGGTCGTTCCGTGCCGCTCAAATCGTCATTGATACCCATGCCCTTGAGCACGAACAGCGGGGCTGTGACACGGCGCAAGCGCAGTTCAGCGGAGAGATTCTGCTGGAAATACTCCTTTACCTTTTTGATTCCCAGTTCCGTCTGTTTCAGGTCGAGTGCGGGGACATAGTGACTCGGTCGTATAAGATAACTCATTTGTCAGTCGATTTTTATTTTGTTTCTAAAATGCTCCGCAAAGATAGCGAATAGATTAATTCGTGAAACAATTTTCAGAGAATAAATGTTATTAAGGCAGTCATTCTTCAAAATACACACGCATTTTATCACTAACAGCACGTTGTCTTTACTATAGATTCAAGATAGGCGTGCGACGTAGCGTGATGCCGGCTTTTTCCTGTAGATTCTTTTGCCGTTCCAAATAATAGTGTTATCTTTACCCACGGA
>CAVFNZ010000019.1:0-28171 GCA_963624095.1 Clostridium sp. CAG:217
GAGATACGGAAAAACGGCGCGGAACCCGTTTGCCGCTCAAAAGTGATATTTGAATAATTTACTAACAATAATGACCGCGTCCCGTAGGCCGTGTCCGCCTCACCGAGGCTGTCACGACGGACGGGTTCGGTCGCTAAAACATTTAATTAAAATGGCAAAAATGAATTTTGGAGGTGTCATCGAGAATGTGATGACCCGTGAAGAGTTTCCTTTGGAAAAGGCTCGTGAGGTATTGAAAGATGAGACCATCGCCGTCATCGGTTACGGCGTACAGGGTCCCGGACAGTCGCTCAACCTGCGTGACAACGGCTTCAACGTCATCGTTGGCCAGCGTCAGGGCAAGACGTATGACAAGGCTGTCGCTGACGGATGGGTTCCGGGAGAGACTTTGTTCGGCATCGAAGAGGCTTGCCAGAAAGGCACCATCATCATGTGCCTCCTCTCCGACGCGGCCGTAATGTCCGTATGGCCTACCATCAAACCGTATCTCACGGCAGGCAAGGCCCTCTATTTCTCCCATGGCTTCGCCATCACTTGGAACGACCGCACCGGCGTGGTTCCTCCCAAGGACATCGATGTTATCATGGTCGCTCCCAAGGGTTCGGGTACTTCCTTGCGTACCATGTTCCTCGAAGGCCGCGGCTTGAACTCTTCATACGCCGTTTATCAGGACGCTACGGGCCGCGCCATGGACCGCACCCTGGCTCTGGGTATCGGCATCGGCTCCGGCTACCTGTTCGAGACTACCTTCATCCGCGAGGCTACGTCCGACCTCACCGGTGAGCGCGGCTCACTGATGGGTGCCATCCAGGGACTGCTGCTGGCTCAGTACGAGACGCTCCGCGAGAACGGACACACACCTTCTGAGGCTTTCAATGAAACCGTAGAGGAGTTGACTCAGTCCTTGATGCCGTTGTTCGCGAAGAACGGTATGGACTGGATGTACGCCAACTGCTCCACCACGGCACAGCGCGGTGCTCTCGACTGGATGGGTCCGTTCCACGATGCCATCAAGCCGGTGATGCAGAAACTCTATCAGAGCGTGAAGTGCGGCAACGAGGCACAAATCTCCATCGACAGCAACTCCAAGCCCGACTATCGCGAGAAGTTGAACGCCGAGCTGAAGGCCCTGCGCGAGAGCGAGATGTGGCAGACCGCAGTGACCGTACGCAAACTCCGTCCGGAGAACAACTAATCGGAAAATAACCTGTCGTAAGACAGTACTTTGTATTAAGGTAGAATTCCCCTTGCGGCGATGCTCCGTCACCTGTCCGCAAGGGGATTTGTTCTAAAAGAGGGTAGCCCGTAACCGCTTGCGGCTATGCGCAGTACATGTGTGAGGAGCGTTTCAAGGAGTAAAGTGCGTACGAATAGGCTAAATTAATTCTGAATATAGCCAGCGGAAATTGGGTGAAAATCACGACCTTTGCACCTCTTTACGCAAGTTTGAATAATTGTGATAATAACTATATGCAAAAAAGACGATTTTATTTTAGGGCCTGGCATAGGATTATAGTAAGTTGTTGTTTTGCATTCGTCTCCTTCTGTCCTACATTCGCCCAAAAAGGCATCGGGGATGGTGAGAAACGGATTGACAAACAGGAGCTTGAAGTCAGGAAAGATACAATTAGAGGTGTAGTCTACGACAGCGAAGGCAAAGAACCGATGATTGGTGCCACGGTCGTTGTGGAGGGCACGACAAACGCCGTTATCACCGATATTGACGGTCGGTTTTCACTGCCGGTAAGGAAGGCTGGATGCGACATCGTATTCTCTTTCATTGGTTACAAGAAAGTCACGCTCCACTATGACGGCAGCAATCAGTCGGCCTTTTCAAGAATAATGATGGAACCGGATGCCGTCAACATGAAAGATGTTGTCGTGACCGGTATCTATCAACGCAAGAAAGAAAGCTTCACGGGTTCATCGACTACCTTCAAAGGCGAGGAACTAAAGAGCGTGGGTGCGCAGAACGTGCTTCAGAGTCTGAAGACCCTCGACCCCTCGTTCAAAATCGTGGAGAATAACCTGGCGGGGTCTAACCCGAACGCTACGCCGGACGTGGAAGTTCGTGGCAAATCCAGTGTGGCCGGCCTCAAGGAAGAGTATGGTTCGGACCCCAATCAACCCCTCTTTATATTAGATGGATTCGAGACGACACTCGAAACCGTAATGAACCTCAACATGAACCGGGTGGCATCCGTCACGCTGCTCAAGGATGCCGCCTCTACGGCAATCTATGGTTCGAAAGCCGCCAACGGTGTAGTCGTCATCGAGACGAAAGCCCCTGTTAACGGGAAATTGCAGATTTCCTACAAGGGAGACTACAGCGTTGAGATAGCCGACCTGACGGACTACAATCTGATGAACTCCCGCGAGAAACTTGAGTTCGAACGGCTGGCCGGCGTGTACAAAGACAACACAGGCAACGCCTTTAACCAGATAAAACTTGACGACCTCTACAATTCACGCCTGCGGGACATTGAACAAGGTGTGGACACCTACTGGCTGAGCGTTCCCCTGCGCACCGGTTTCACCCATAAGCACAACCTCTACGCGGAGGGCGGAGAAGGAAATATCCGCTATGGACTTGGGCTGAACTATGGCATGGTAAATGGTGTGATGAAAGGTTCTGACCGCGAAACCATCGGTGGAAATCTCGACTTGATTTACCGTACGGGCAAGTTTCAGTTCAGCAACAAGCTTTCCATTGATTATCTGGAAACGAACGACCCTGCCGTCTCCTTCGCGGAATATGCGCAGGCGAATCCCTACTATAAGAAATACGGAGAGGACGGGAAGATAAACAAATACCTTTATTATCCTGAGGACGGACTGGATGACAACCCCGTCTCGAATCCGCTCTGGAACGCCCATCTCAACAACTACGACCAAGGTCAGAGGATTGGGTTCACCAACAATTTCATTGCCGAATGGTTCGCAACGGGTGACTTGCGCTTCCGGGGCAAGTTCGGCTTCACCAAGTATGACGATACGCAAGACACTCGTCTCTCTCCCCAACATACCGATTTCGACGACAAGGACGACACGCAGAAAGGTTCCTTTACCCATACCCTGCAAAAATATCTCTACTATGAGGGAGACCTCTCCGCAACGTATGGTAAACTCTTTGCCGGCAAACACCAGGTGAACGCCGTGCTCGGATTCAACTTCAGCAATACGACCAGCAAGACAAACGGCTATTCCGCCACGGGCTTTACCGACGACCAGTTTGCGGCTCCCTCCTTTGCGAACAACTATCCTGACGGGGGAAAGCCCAGCTACTCCGAAAGTGTGAAACATGCTTCGAGCTTCTACCTCAATGGCGGATACGCCTACGACGGACGTTACCTTTTCGATTTCAACCTGCGTAATGACGGTGCCTCCATGTTCGGGACCGACAATCGTTTCCGTACCACTTGGTCAGTCGGTTTGGGATGGAACGTGCACAACGAGAGATGGATGCAGGACAACGAACTCTTTCAACTGCTGAAGCTGCGTGCCTCCGTGGGAAACCCGGGCAACCAAAACTTCTCTGCCTATCAAGCCTTTACGACTTATGTATTCAATAGCTCAATGAGTAACGTGTTCGGAACAGGTGTGGTTGTCAACGCTTTGGGAAACAAGGATTTGGCTTGGCAAGAAACCATTAACTACAACATTGGTGCCGACATCACCACCTTGAACCAACGCTTGAATCTGACGCTCGACTATTACATCAAAAATACCGACCCCTTGTTGGCTGTCATCACCACTCCAGGCTCGATGGGTGTTACCAGTGAGGCTCTGAATGCGGGAACGCAAAAGACAAGAGGCTGGGAGGCGACAATTAAGTTCTCGCCAATCTATCAGCCCGAAGAGCGCATCAACTGGAACCTCTCATTGAGCGCTACCCATTCGCGCTCCGAATACGCCGATATCGGCAACGCCTTCAGCGCATTGAATGAAAGCGGAAAGTCTTCGCTCCACAACACGACGCGCTACTATGACGGAGGCAGCCCCACGGCTATTTGGGCGGTTCGTTCCGCGGGTATTGACCCGGCTACCGGCAAAGAACTCTTTATCAAGCGCGACGGCACCTATTCGTTCACCTACGACACCGATGACGAAGTGGTGTGTGGTGACACGGAACCCGATGTGGAAGGATTGCTGGGCACTACCTTCTATTACAAAGGATTGTCGTTCAGCTGCTATTTCCGGTACGAACTTGGAGGACAGGAGTTCAACAGCTCCCTCTTCGACAAGGTGGAGAACATCAGCACATCCGACGTTTATAACAACCAGGACCGTCGCGCCTTGTATGACCGTTGGAGCGTGAACAACCGCGATGCCCGGTTTAAGGGAATTTCCATGGTGCAGAAGACCGATAAATCTTCCCGCTTCGTCATGGACGACAACACGGTTACCTGTGAATCGGTAAGCGTCGGTTACGAATTTCCGACAGCCATCGCTACGAAGCTGGGCATGCAAGCCTTGTCCGTACAGGCCAATATGAACGACATTTTCCGTTGGTCTACCATCAAAGCGGAGCGTGGAATCAATTATCCGTATGCCAGAACCATATCGTTCTCTATTGGCGCAACATTCTAAAAAAGAAGACAGATGATGAAAAGAATAGTTTATATCATTGCAATAGCGTTCGGTTCGCTCATGGCTTCCTGTAGCGATTGGTTGGAAGTGAAGCCTTACGACAAAATCTCGGAAGATGAATTGCAACGGAGCGAGGAGGGTTATCAGAAAATGCTCAACGGCATCTACATCGACCTCAACAGCGATGCCCTCTATGGACAAACGCTCGGAGTGGAAATGGTGGAAGTCATGGGCGGTGCCTACGCCATCGGCACGGACAACAGCGTGTGGGGCAACTACAAGGACTTGTCCTCCTACCAGTATGGAACGGAGTATTGGCGCGACCGCCTTGACCAAACCTGGAACAAAGCCTATGCGTTGATTCTCAACTGCAACAAGATTCTGGAATCGATAGACGGCAATCAGTCGCTGTTTTCCTCTGTTAACTACTATATCATTAAAGGAGAAGCTTTGGCACTGCGTGCCATGCTCCATTTTGATATGCTCCGTCTCTTTGGACCGGTCTACTCCAAGGACGGCCAGAAGACCGCCATTCCTTACTACAGGCAGGTGACCAATACTCCGGAGGAGATTCTTTCCGCCGAAGAGGTGATGAGCCTGGTTACTACCGACCTGGAAGAGGCTCGCGTGTTGTTGGCCAACGACCCGGTAAAGACGGACGGCACGATGATGAGTTCCGCCCAGGACGGCACGAGCAATTTCCTGCGCTATCGCGCCTTGCGTCTCAACTACTACGCCGTGGAGGGACTTTTGGCGCGTGCCTACCTCTATATGGGCGACAAGACGAACGCCTTCAAGTACGCTTCGGATGTCATCAAGACCGTAGACACCGGAATCTTCCCCTTTGTGGACAAGAACCTGGTTATCGGTTCACCTTCCGACCCCGACCGGATTTTCTCGTCAGAGGTGCTTTTTGCCCTGAGCAATACCAGTCGTGGCAATCTGTTTAAGAACTTCTACGACCCGTCCCGTCTGCCCAATTTTGTCTTCCGTATGGACAATAGCCTGATGGACAACTTGGTCTATGGTGGGGCCACGGCAACCGGGGGATTCCAGGACGACTATCGTTACCGTGCCTGCTGGATTGCCACCGGCAGCAATCGATATTTCTACAAATACCAAGACATGGTGGCTACCGGCAGCATACAGAACACGATGATACCGATGCTTCGAATGGGGGAAATGTTCTTGATTGCGGCGGAGAGCCAGAGCGATGACCTAAACTCCGGCACACCGTATGTCAACGCTTTGAGACGTAACCGCGGAGTCTCCAACCTGTCGGCATTGAACGCTGACTTGCTGAAGTATGAATACATCCGCGAACTTTATGGCGAGGGACAGTTGTTCTTCCTCTACAAACGGCTCTACTGCGACATCATCACTTCGTCGAGCAGCAGTAAGAACACCAAAGCAAGCGACCTGGTCTTTGTCGTCCCGTTGCCCGACACGGAGACGGATAACAGATAGTTCCCACTAAATAAACACGAGCAGATGAAACACGGAATGAAAACATACATTACGGTAGCGGTGACGGCAATGGCTCTCGGGGCATGCAGCGAACAGACACCGGACCTCTTTCGACAGATTGACGGAGTCTACTTCAACAACCGTACTGACACGAACATACTGGAGGATTCCACGGGTGTCACCTTCGTTTATCAGAAAGGCGACGAGATGGAAGTCTCCGTCAGAATACAACTTCTTGGTCGCCCCACCGACATGCCGCGTGAGATTGACCTGACCGTCTCTTCGGATGACGCGACGGAAGGGACGGACTACGTTTTGCCGGAAAAGGCTGAGATGGCTGCGGGTGAAACCACCTGCGACTATGTGGTGACATTGAAACGTACGGCCATCCTCAAAACTCAGAGCAAGCATCTGACGTTTGCGTTGCGACCCAACGCCAACTTTACCTTGCCCGTGACGCAGGAGACTACGTCCACTGGTGATGCGGTGACTACTACAGAATATAAGTTGACCTTTTCTGACCAGTTCACCACAGCTCCCAAGGCGTGGGAAAAAGGGTTGTTGGGCGAGTTCTCCCAACAGAAGTTCGAACTGGCTTGCTCCGTCTTGGACCTCGACCCCGCTGACTTCAATGACAGCTCGAAGATGACACTTGCCATGCAGTCGTACATCAGTGCCGAGATGCAGATATATGTAAGACAACAGGAGACATTGAAGAACAGCGGACTGGACTACGACCAAAACGCTTTCGACAGCAAGGGCAATGCACTCGTCTTTGCCGATATTTAACGTGTAAAACAAGAGATTATGACAAGAAAAACAATAGTATATACATTTCTTCTCGTTCAGGCATTGTTCCTTTGGAGTTGCTCCCAAGACAAGGGGAACTACGACTATCATGCCCTCAACGAACCGGACATCACGGGAGTTGAAGAAACCCTGTCCGTACTGATTCACGACATGATTGACCTCAACCCTTCGATGGGAGACCACATTACGAACCTCGATGCCTATGATTATGAGTGGAAGGTCATCAACAATGCCGATGAATATGAGGAGACTGTTTTGGCGAACGAGAAACACCTCTATCAGGAAGTGACCCTCAACGCAGGCAAATACACGCTCTATTTTACGGCAACCGATAGAGAGTCGGGCCTGTTTTGGCGCAAGAGCTATCTACTTACCGTGAGCGACTCATCGTCCGAAGGGTGGATGGTGCTTTGCGATAAGGCGGGGCAGACAAGACTTGACATCATCTCCGACATAACCGGAAAGACCTACCAGGACGTGCTCAATTCCAACGGAATGCCGGAGCTGAACCATCCGTACGGCATTCAGTTCGCGCCGAACTGCGGTTACAGCGACTCTCCTTTCTACCTCTTTACCGCTGACGGCGCAACCCGCCTGTCGAAGAACAACTTTGCCTGGCAGAAAGATTACGCGTTCAAATATGAAGTGGCCAAATCGGTTGACCTTCACCCGAGAAGCTTGGTTTGCGACCAAAGCGGCATACTGAGGGTCTGCGTGAGTGACGGTTATGTCTACACGGCATCCAACATGGGAATACAGGGACTGTTTGCCGCCGCAAACAAACAATCCGTACTGGCACCTTACGTCGGGGCGAATGTCGGAGCTGTCTCCTACGCTTCCGTTTACTTGCTGTACGATGACGCGAACAAGTGTTTTATGTCCTGTTGTCCTTTCCTGATAAATCTCTCCCTCTCTGACACCAACTATCATACGATGAAGGAGATGGAGAGTATCGCTACGGGCTACAAGGGTAGCGACATGGTGACCGGCACGGCTTTCGATGATTATCCTGAAGGGTTGGACTTCGTCTATATGGAGAATACCAAGTATGACCCGGGCAACGCCAAGATGGGTATCACCTATACCATCCTTTGCAACGGAAGTCATTATTACCTGTACGGAATACAGCTGGGTGACATGTTGACCTACGCCGATTGTTCGTATGTGTTGGGAAAAGCCTACTATGGAGACCTGAGTGATTGTACGGACATCGCCAAAGCGGCTCATTTCGCGTTCAGCTCCTTGAGAAACTATATGTATTACGCTGTGGATGGCACTGTTTACCGGGTTAACCTCTCGGAGAAACCGCTGAAGGCCGAGAAGCAGTTCGCACTCAATGGAGAAACCGTCACGCTGTTGAAATTCAATCTGTATCAGAATTCATCGAGCAGCCACGACTATGATTTGGTCGTTGGCTCTTTGTGCAATGAGACCGGCACGCTTCGCATCTACGGCGGAATGGAGACGGAAGGCGATTTCTCCAAGGTGACTCCCGTCACCCATACGGGCTTCGCCAAGATTGTGGATGCCACCTATCGCGAACGTACGAATTAATCTCTTAACGCACACACAATTATGAAACTGAACAATAAACTGACAACTTTGGCATTGCTTTTCCTGGTGACAGCAGCAAAGGCTTTGGCCTCTGATATTACGGTTAAGTTTGAGGTCAAGAATCCTCTTCTGACCAACGTCGTACTGGTCTATCATCAGAGCGTAAACGAGTTTGCCCTCCTTGACGGACAAGCCACGGCGCAGTTGGAAGAGATGGATGCCCTCTATGCAAAGGTCTACTATGGGGAGAAGAATAAGGAGGTTTACCTACAGAAGGGTGATGAGGTTACCATCTCCTTTGATGCCAATGACTTCGACAACTCCTTCACTGTGAAAGGCGGCAACGAGAAGGCATTTGACTACTTGAACAAGATACGGTTGACCAATCTTCCCGACGAGAACTACGCTCTTGGTTGGGAAGCGTTCAAAAAGGCGGTGATGGACAAGATGGTTTCGATGAAGCGTCTTCTAAAGGCGCACGACTTCCCGTCCGACGACAAATTCCGAAGAATGGAGGAGGGAAGAATCACCTATTTCTACGCCAACGCTTTTCTGATGTATCCCGTGAGCCACCTTTACCTTACGCAAGATGCCACACTGACTCTTGGTAAGGACTATTACAATACGCTCAAGAAGTATGTTAAGGAAGATGCCGACTTGGTCGACATCGATGAGTATCGCAACTATATGGTCGAAACTTCGCATGTGTTGGACGAGGAGGGGAAGGAGATTCGCCAGTTCTATCCGAAGACGTTGGCGGAGATGAGCTATATGGGAGAACGTTTCAAGAACCGGAAGGTGCGCGAAACCTTGGTTCATCACGTGGCGTTCACCTATGTGGAGTGTAACGGCACGGACGGGATAGACGACTTGAAGAACCTCTATTACACGTATGTGACCTCACCCCGTCTGAACACACTCTTCAAGCAGGCCTGCGACAAATGGGACAAGGCTGCCGTGGGGCGGCTTTCGCCCGATTTCGTCGGAGTGAACCTGGATGGCAGCCAATTCTCCTTGAAGGATTTCCGGGGTAAGTACATTTATGTGGACATGTGGGCCACCTGGTGCGGACCTTGCCAGAAGGAACTCCCCTTCCTGAAGAAACTGGCGGAGAAGTTCGAGGGTCGCAACATTGTCTTTTTGGGACTCTCCATTGATGCGGACAAGGCGAAATGGGAGGCGCGCGTCAAGAGCGGCGAGCTTTGCGGAACACAACTCTACATAGGCAAAGGAAGCAAATTCCAGGCGGACTACCGCATTAGCGGAATCCCGCGTTTCATCCTGATAGATCCCAAGGGGCGTATTGTCAATCCCGACATGACACGCCCGTCGAGTGAGGATACGGAAAAGATATTAAATGCCCAACCGGGACTGTAATAAAGCGAGAGATTTATTAATTCATTTATTCATTCAATTTTAAACATTATGAAGAAATTGATTTCAATGATGCTGACAATCTGCGCGGTGCTCGCGTTCTCAGCATGTTCGTCAGATGATGACAAGAACCCGATTACCAATGCCGTATATCCCACATCGGCGAAGATTGGTTCGGAGGTAACTATTCAGGGAAGTGGTTTCAACGCTACGGAGCAAAGCATTTGGCTCAGACAAGATGAAGGCAGTGTGGTGGAGAAGGTAACGGCGAAGATGAGCGCAAGTAGTGCGACCTTTACCGTCCCTTATACCTTCAAGGAAGGCATGGTGACTGTGGTTTTGAACGATGGGAAAAATGACTGGGAATTATGTTCGGTAACTCTTTTGCCTGCTGACAATCCTATTACTGCACTGGGCTTGTCCGATGAAGTGGCTATTGCTGCCGACCAGACCATCTCCGGTATCGGTTTTGTGGAAGGCGATGTTATCCTTGTGGCTTCTTCCTCTGACGATACGCCTGTCAGTCTCAATACGACCGTAACCGCTGACGGTGTTAAGGTTGACGCCTCTCAGGTTAACTCAGAAGGCGATTGTGTCGTTTCCCTTAAACGTGGTCAGAGCCAGTGGGAGATTGGTAAAAGCTATTTCTATCAGCCCAGACGCATTGAGGGTATTTCCATAGCGGAGAATTCGATGCTTGCTGTGTATGGCCCTTATTACTTTGGGATGACCGAAGATGTCTTGAAGCTTGCGGTTAACTATAACGAAGATGGTTCCTTGAAGTCTGTCACTTCAAACAGCAACATCGGCTATGAATTGACCTATGAAGGTAACAAAGTCTCAACCTCTGATGGCCAGTATGTTTTCACTCTTGATGATCAGAAACGCGTTGTTAGCTGCGAAGGCGCTGACATGTACGGAGATCCTTGTACCTATACATGGAGCTATGATGCGGATGGATACCTGACGAGTGTAAAGTCTTCATCGGAAGCAGTTCCGGCTTTGACCCTGACTTATACGGACAAGAATCTCTCCGCCTATAATTTGGACGTTGATAACAGCTTCACTACGGACAAGAGTATTCACTGCTGTCCGGGTACGGCAGAGCCTGCCTTCTTGGCGAACGCTTTTTTCTGGTTACTTAATCGTGACGACCTTTTCATCGGATTCCTTCTTAATCAAAACGTGAAGATTTCTTCGTATGTAGCGACAAAGATGCAAGCGTATGAGATGGACTTCAATACGGGTGATGACACTACCGCAACGGTAGGTATCGAAACCTCATTCAGTAACAATAAGTTGACCCTGAAAACCACAGGTGGCATCATCTCTCAGGCTCAGGGTCTTTACACCAATACGGTGGAGGTGACTTACAAGAATAAGTAAACTCCTTGCTGACGCTGTTCAGCATACGGGATAATAAGGCGATGGCTCATTCTCCGAAAGAAAGGAGAATGGGCCATCGATCTGTGATAACGTGAGCGTGCTTGAAGCGAATCAGATTCGCTCCAACACCGTTTGGATGAGCCGAGGCATCTCGGCTTTGTAGTCTATGTCCATATTCCGTGCCAGACGGTTGGCGATGACCATGCAGACGGAGGTGCCTTTGTGACCCATCAGACGGCTCATGCCGGCAAGGGCGGAACTCTCCATCTCGTAGTTGGTGACGCGGAGACCATTGTACTCGAAGGACTCAATCTTCTCGTTCTGCCGGGGGTCGGCAAGGGGGACGCGCAACACGCGGCCTTGCGGACCGAAGAACCCGTTGGCGGAGATGGTCACGCCCCGCACCATCTCGCTGCCCGCGATGCGTGCCGTCAGCTCGGGGTCGGCATCGATGACGTAAGGATGCGCCGTGCCGACGTTGCCCGTCCAGCCCATGTGGCGGACGAAAGCCTCCTCGAAGGCGAGGTCGCACACCTCGTCGCGTCCGGCATAGAAGTTGAGCAGGCCGTCAAAGCCTATCGATTTCTCCGAACAGATGAATGTGCCTGTGGGCGTATAGGGTTGCAAACCTCCGCAGGTGCCTATGCGCACCAACTCCAGCTGACGGAACGTGTCGCGCTCGCAGCGTGTGCGGAAGTCGATGTTGGCAAGCGCGTCCAGCTCGTTGATGACGATGTCTATGTTGTCGCACCCCATGCCCGTGGACATTGCCGTGATGCGTTTCCCTTTGTAAACGCCCGTGATGATGCGGAACTCCCGGTTCGACACGTCGCACTCGGTGGACTCGAAGAACCTCGCCACCATGGGCACGCGGCCCGGGTCGCCCACCAGAATCACTTTGTCCGCCAGTTGTTCCGGCCGGAGATGGAGATGGTACACGGAACCGTCCTCGTTGATAATCAGTTCCGATTCTTCAAAATGTCTTTTCATGTTACAGATGCTCTATGCGGAAAGGGCCGCTCCCCCGAAGAAAAAAGTCCTGAACCCTCCGTGCCTCTCCGCGTCGATAGCGGAAGCCTTCAGCGGTCCAAGACTCTTTTCCGCGTAAAGGATGGACTCCTTTCACGGGTTTGTTGTAAGGTAATTACTTCAGCGGCTCCATTGACGACGGACGCTCCGGACGCGCGATGCTGTCGCGCATGCTCGTGTCGGCCTGGATGTTCTTTATCCGGTAGTAGTCCATGATGCCCAAGTTCCCGTTGCGGAAAGCGTCCGCAATAGCTTTTGGCACTTCAGCCTCCGCCTGAATCACGTTGGCGCGCGCCTCTTCCGCTTTCGCCTTCATCTCCTGCTCGCTGGCGACGGCCATGGCGCGGCGTTCCTCGGCTTTCGCCTGGGCGATGTTCTTGTCCGCGTTGGCTTGGTCAATCTGCAGGGCCGCACCGATGTTCTTGCCTATGTCGATGTCCGCGATGTCGATGGAGAGAATCTCGAAGGCCGTTCCGGCGTCAAGACCTTTGCGCAGCACCAGCTTCGAGATGGAATCGGGGTTCTCCAGCACGGACTTGTGGTTCTCGGACGAGCCGATGGACGAGACGATGCCTTCGCCTACACGGGCCAGCACGGTGTCCTCGCCGGCACCTCCCACCAACTGGCGGATGTTGGCGCGTACGGTCACGCGGGCTTTCGCTATCAGCTGGATACCGTCCTTGGCGACGGCCGTCACGGGCGGCGTGTCAATCACTTTCGGGTTGACGGACATCTGCACGGCTTCGAACACGTCACGGCCGGCCAGGTCGATGGCCGTGGCCATCTGGAACGACAACTCGATGTTGGCCTTCGAGGCAGATACCAAGGCGTGCACCACTTTCTCCACATGACCTCCGGCCAGGTAGTGCGCTTCCAGCTCGTCGCGCGTGATGTTCCTCAAACCGGCCTTGTGGGCTTCTATCAAGGCTTGAACGATTACGTAGGGCGGCACGTTACGGATGCGCATCAGGAAGAGCTGCATCAGCGAAATGTAAACGCCCGAGACTTTGGCGGAAAGCCAAAGGATAAACGGCACATAGTGGAAGACGAGAGACACCAGGACGATGATTCCCACTACCAGTATGATTGTCAGATAAAATGAACCAAACATGATTTTTGGGGTTTTATGAAAGGTTAGTATTAAAGATAATTCTCACTTATTTGGGACGCACCATGATGATGCCCTCCTGGATGCGGTCCACCACGATGGGGGTGCGCTCGTCAATGAATCCTCCGGCGGACTTCACCTCGATGATGTTGCCGTTGAGCTCGGCGTTGCCTATCAGCGCAAGGCGCGTGATGGCGATGCCTTCGTCGCCGGGCTTCACGGCCGACTGCTCCGGCGTGCCCACCGTGGAGTCGATGTCCTTGTGCAACGCCAGCTTGTCAATGGATTTCGACTTGATGAACCAGATGAAGACGAGCAGATAGGCCGCTACGGAGATGAGCAGCGTGACTGCCCCGCCTGTCATGCTGAGGTGCGTAAAGGCGTAGTAGTTGACAAAGATGAGGCAACCGGCTGAGGCGATGCCCGCCAAGCTGAGCCCTGGGATGAGGAACACTTCGGCAATGAAGAGCAGCAGTCCCGCCGCAATGGTTGCAATGACGATAATCAAATCCATGGTTTGCTGTTTATTAGTGTAACACGAGACGGACTCCCGTTTTCCTGTCTACTTTGTCCGTCTGTTGCAAATATAGGGAAACTTTTCGTGGAAAAGCTATTTTGAGATGAAAATCTTTTCAGCGTTGCGAGCCTCCTTCTGCCGCTGAGCCTGTTGGAGCTTCATTGCCTCCAGCTTTTTCTCGCTCTTCAGCAACTCCGCCGTGAGGGTCTTGCGCTTGGCCGGTTGGCTTTTGTGATAGAGCTGACGCTTGTTCTCCAACGTCTTCTCCAATGCGTTCAGCTCTTTCTCGCCCGCCCTCCATTGCTCGAACAACTGGCGCGCTCTGGCGGACTGGAACTCCTTCAGGCTGTAGTAGGTGACGTTGTCGTCTATTACGAACTCAAACTCGTGCTGAGGCTCTTTCTTCTCCGTCCGGTCGGAGATGCCGTTGAGCCGCTCGCGGGCCTCCGCCACCAACGATTCGTCGCTCCACGTGTCGGCAATGCTGCGCAGCATGGCGGCCTTGCGCACCACCTCTTCGCCCACGCTCTCGTAGTTGTAGGTGAGGCGCGATTCGTTGGGCACGAACACATAGACGCAGACCTTGTCCGCCGGCTGGTAACGGTCGGAGGCGAACCATCCGAGGTTATTGTATTCGTCGATGACGTACATGTAGTCGTTGGCGGGCGAGTTGAACGGCATGCCCAGGTTCTCCGGCCGTAGGTAGCGGTTCGTCTCCTGGTTGTAACGGGTGACGAAGATGTCGTATCCGCCCAATGACTCCTCTCCGTCAGCGGCGTAGTAGAGCGTCACTCCGTCCGTCAACACGAACGGGAAGTTTTTGTTGCCCGCCTCGTCCAGTCCCGGCAGCCGATAGGCTTCGCCCCATCCGTCGCCCAAGCGGTCTTGGGCAAAGAGGCTGACCGTGTCGTTGACGGTCCGTGCGAAGTAGATTTTGTTCTTCAGCTCCGTCTCGAAAACCGTGCATCCGGCTTCGTCCTCGCTGTGGAAGAAGGTGTTGTAGAAGTCTATGCGTCCGGCTTCCTTCCCGATTTTGTAAGCGTTCAGGAAAGCGGTCTTGTCCACCACGAAGCTGTCTACCACGGTCACTTGTTCCGTACCTTTCAGCATGCGTCCGGCCTTTCGCGCGTATCCCATCAACCGGTCCGCCTCGCTCGTGTCGGCGTTTTTCTTCTTTGCCATCAGCTCTCCGTACGACTCCAGGTTTTCCGTCGCCTCCTCGTAGCGGTATTGCTCGGTCTGTAGCTTGGCCAGATAGAGGTAGGCGTTGATTACCTTGCGGTCGGCAGCCTTCCGCAGGTAAGTCTCCGCGGTCTGCTTCTCCTCCGTCTCGTAGCAACACGCCCCGTACCAGAAGTTATAGAAGGCGTTGCTCGGACTTTGTTTCACCAGCTTCTTGAACACCGGTTTGGCACGCCCGAAATCACCGTTCTGAAACCACTGTTTCGCCTGGTTCAGCGTCTGTGCGTTGGCCCATCCGCAGAGTAATATGAGTAATAGGATAGAGATATATCTTTTCATGATTCCGTTTTTCAGCTTCTCAACATTTGCAATGTCAAAAGTACAAAGAAAAACCATATACCCTCTTTTTGGATAGATACTATTTGTTAATTGACCCGAATTTTCGTTATTTTGCGCCCGATTTCAAAGGTGAGTATGGCACAGTTGACGGATGAGGAACGGCTGGTTCAGCGGATAGAACGGCGTTTCAACAAAGGCATGGCGGAGTATCAGTTGGTGGAAGACGGGGACAAGATACTGGTGGGGCTCTCCGGGGGCAAGGACTCGCTGGCCCTGCTCCATCTGCTCGCCAAGCGGTCGCACATCCTGAAACCCCGTTTTCAGGTCTGTGCCGCGCACGTTGCCCTGACCAACATCCCCTATCAGTCCGATGACGGCTATCTGCGCCGGTTCGCCGAAGAGCGTGGTGTCCCCTATGTGCGCTACGAAACCTCTTTCGATGCCTCCACCGACACGCGCAAATCGCCCTGTTTCCTCTGCTCGTGGAATCGTCGCAAGGCCCTCTTTACCGTGGCCAAGGAGTTGGGCTGTAACAAGATTGCCTTGGGTCATCACATGGACGACATCCTACAGACGCTCCTCATGAATCTCACTTTTCAGGGAGCCTACGGCACGATGCCCCCCAAGTTGGAGATGAAGAAGTTCCAGATGACCATCATCCGTCCCCTCTGTCTCGTTCACGAGGCCGACTTGGCGGAGATGGCCGCCCGGATGCAGTTCCGCAAGCAACTGAAGAACTGTCCCTACGAGCACGACTCACACCGGTCGGACATGAAGGAGGTGCTCCAACGTCTCGAAGCCATGAACCCGGAGGCGCGTTACAGCATGTGGGGTGCCATGACCAACATCCAGACGGAACTCCTGCCCGCCAAACCAGAAAAGAAAAGGTAACTTCCTTCACAAAGGAACTTAGATAGAAACGAAATGAAAGCTTTGTACACAGTATTGTTGTTGGTTGTTTCCAACGTATTTATGACCTTCGCCTGGTATGGTCATCTCAAACTTCAGGAGATGAAAATCTCCTCCAACTGGCCGCTTTGGGGCGTTATCCTCTTCTCTTGGGGCATCGCCCTGGCCGAATACTCTTTCCAGGTGCCCGCCAACCGCATCGGTTTCCAAGGTAACGGCGGACCGTTTAGCCTCATGCAGCTCAAGGTGACGCAGGAGGTCATCACGCTCATCGTCTTCACCCTCTTCACCACCGTCCTCTTCAAGGGCGAAGCCCTCCATTGGAACCATCTCGCCGCCTTCGTCTGCCTGGTGCTGGCCGTCTACTTCGTCTTCCTGAAGTAGTGACCGGCGGCCGTTTCCTCCCAAGAAAGAAACCATTCTCCCGAAGGAACAATCGAAAGGGCACAGCGTATAGCCTCAACCTCTTTAGCGGCTATACGCTGTGCCCTGATTGGATGGTCTTGTTCGGCTCACGTCAGCTGACGTGAGACCGTTCGACACGTGTCGAACAAGTGTTTGTCAGCTGTCGAACGGTTGTTTGTCACGTGTCGAACGGTGAAATCGGTCGGCCGTTTGTGCCGATAAGGCTAACCCTTTGTGCCTTCAGGGTTAGCCTTTGTTCGATTAGTCTTTATTCCACAATGGTCATTTCGTTGATGAGGTGGGGGCACTCGCCGAACTTCTCTATCATGAAGAGGATGTAGCGGATGTCCACGCAGATGCAACGCTGCAGGTCGGAATCGAAGTTGATGTCGCCGCTCAGTGACTCCCAGTTACCGTCGAAGGCGCAGCCGATGAGTTGGCCTTGCCCGTTGAGGACGGGGCTACCGCTGTTGCCGCCCGTGATGTCGTTGTTGGTGAGGAAGCAGGTGGGCAGCTCTCCGCTCTTCATGGCGTAGCGTCCAAACTCCTTCTTCCCGTAGAGCTCCTTCAGCTTCTCCGGCACGATGAACTCCGGATTCTCGGGGTCTTCCTTCTCCATCACGCCCTTCAGCGTGGTGTAGTACTGAAAGAACACACCGTCTCTGGGCGAGTAGGGACGCACGTTGCCGTAGGTCATGCGCATGGTGAAGTTGGCGTCGGCGGCCTTCGGCGTGGGGGCGTACATCTCGCACAGTCCCTTGACGTAGGTCTTGTGGAGCGGAGCCAACGCACTGAGACGCTCGTTCATGGCCGCGGTGAGATAGCTGCGCATTTGATAGATCGAACGGCAATAGTTGGTCGAGAGGTCCTTGTCAATCGCCTTGACGGTGGGTTTCTTCAGAAACGCCTCCAGGTTCTCCTCGGACGCGAAGATGGAGTTGTCGTACATGTCGTCCACATAGGACCCTATGGAGCTTTTGTATCTCTTTTCAATCTCTTCATAGAATGTGGGCCATTCGTCGGACAGGTCCAGGTAGTCGAAGATGAGTACCTTGGCAACCTTGCGGTCCACCTCGTGGTCGTAGTCCTTGTTGTGGACGTAGGCGTACATTTCGCGCAGTTGGCCGCTAAGCTCCTGAACAGCCTTTTTGTCCTTGTTCTCGATGGCTTGCTTCATCTGGTCCATGAGCATGAACGGGGTGGCGAACTCGATGGCGCGGAAGGTCTCCATGAAGGCCGTGTAGGTACTGCGTACGGAGTCGATGCGGGTTATCGTCTGGTTGATTTTGTCCACCACCTCGATGTAGTCCCGATTGCCTTGCCGCTTGGCGAACTCGGCGAAGCGTTTCTCCTGTTCGAGCTTGGTCTCGACCACTTTATTGTCAACGATGGCCATGTTCATGCCGATGGCGTTTTTCCAATAGTTGCTGCTGCTGGCATACTTCGAGGCGTACTGGATGCGCACCTTGTCGCTGGCCGCCATCTCTTCCTTCAACACATTCTGACGGGCGGTACGCACCTTGATGCGAGGCACGTTGATGGAGAGCGCGCGGCTGGCCACCTCGCTGGCGGTGAGGTAACGCTCCGTGCTGCCCGGGAAACCGATAATCATGGCGAAGTCCTCGTTCTCGATGCCTCGGATGGAGATGGTCAGGTGCTTCTTGCTCTTCAGGGGAACGTTGGCGGGACTGTAAGCCGCGGGTTCGCCATTGGCGTCGGCGTAGATGCGGAACATGGAGAAGTCGCACGTGTGGCGCGGCCACATCCAGTTGTCCGTTTCACCTCCGAACTTGCCGATACACTGGGGCGGTGCGGCCACCAGGCGAATGTCGGAATAGACTTTCTGCACGAAGAGGTAGTACTTGTTGCCGGCATAGAAGGGCAGCACGTTGAACGAAATGCCCGGTTTGCCTTTCAGCTCGCTCTCGTTCTCAAGCTCCTTGCTCACCTCGATCAGCATCTCGCTCACGTTCATCGTCTCGTCGGTGAGGTTATGGTCCTTCATATACTTCACCACGCGGTCCGTCACATCCTCGATGCGTTCGATGAAGGTGAAGGTCAAGCCCTCGGAGGGAAGCTCTTCGGCCTGGCTCATGGACCAGAAGCCGTTCTTCAGCAGGTCGTTCTCCACGGAGCTGTGCCGTTGAATGGCGTCGAAGCCGCAGTGGTGATTGGTCAGGACAAGTCCGTCGGCGGAGATGACCTCGCCCGTACATCCGCGTCCGAAGATGCCCACGGCATCTTTCAGCGACACATGGTCGGGTGAGTAGATGTCCTGCGCTTCCAGCGTGAGACCCTGTTTCTTCATTTGGTCAATCAGATGTTGCTCTTTCATCAGTTGCAGCATCCACATACCCTCGTCCGCTCGGGCGGCGAGGCAACTTATGGCTATCAACGCCGTAAGTACCAGTCTGTTTCTTTTCATAGTTTCTTCCAATGTTTTAGTTATGGGGGCAAAGGTATCACAAAATACTTAACCACGCCATTTCCGGCGTGCGAAGATTCTTATTAAATACCTATAAATGTCCCCATTAAATAATTAAAGATTAATAAAATAAAAGTACCCGTATCGGTATGCTTAGTACTTTTGCAGCGTAATCATTGTTACGGAGATTTCAGCGTATGAATAGATCGTTACTTATTGCGCCTTTTTTGATACTGTCGCTCACGGCATGCAACAATTACAAGATAGACGGCACCTCGTCTATCTCGCGGTTGGACGGAAAAATGTTGTTCGTGAAGGTATGGAACGCGGATAAAATGACCGATATCGACTCGTGCGAGATTGTGCATGGCAAGTTCCAGATGAAGGGCAAGGTGGATTCCGTGGTGATGGCGACACTCTTTATGGACGACGAGGCCATGTTCCCCGTTGTCATTGAGAGGGGCAACATCAAAGTCACCATCAGCGACCTGAAGCAGACGGTGACGGGTACGCCCCTCAATGATAAGTTGGCCGACTTCATCGAGCGCAGGCAGTCGTTGATAACCCGTTTCGAAGACCTCTCCCACAAGGAGACCCAAATGATTATGGACGGAAAAAACTCGCAAGAGGTGCAGGAAACGGTGAACAAAGAGGGTCAGGCTCTCTCCGACGAGATGACGGAGCTGGTGAACACCTTCATCCGGGGCAACTACAGCAACGCCCTCGGCGTGGGCGTGTTCATGATTCTGAGCAGCAACATGCCCTATCCGGTGATGACACCCCAGATAGAGACCCTGCTCGACAATGCGCCGGATTATTTCAGGAATCACCCTTACATCCAAGAGTTCACGAAAACGGCCCGGGAGAATATGCGCCGGATGAATCAGAACCGGTAGGCTCAAGCCGTTTGGGGGATTCAGTCCCCACGATGACCGCCGAGCCTAAAACTCCTTTCCTTTATACTTTTCAGGAAGACTTTCGTTGATGGCCTTGTACGCCTTCTCCATGGTGGCGCGGATGTTTTCGTGGCCCTGTCCCTGTGGATAGATAGGCTCATGAAGCGTGAGCGTCATGCGGTGGCGTTTGATGAAACCGCCCGAGCGGGGCAACACCTCGAAAGAACCGTTGATGCTCATCGGCACGATGGGCAGCTGCAGTTCGTCCGCAAGCTGGAACGCGCCTTTCTTGAAATCTCCCATATGTCCTGTCGTGGTGCGCCGTCCTTCGGGAAATACCACCAACGACATGCCGTCCTGCAACGTGTGGCGGGCGTGGTCAATCGTCTCCTGCACCTTTTTGGGACCGGACTTGTCGACAAAGATGTGGCCGGCGGACTGGCAGGCTTTGCCCACAAAGGGAATGCTGCGGAGCGACTTCTTCATCATCCATTTGAAGTTGCGTCCCAGGAATCCGTAGATGAGGAATATGTCAAACGCCCCTTGGTGATTGGCCACGAAGATGTAGGAGGTTTTCCTGCGTATGTCGGCATGCCCGTTTACCGTGATGGGCAGAAACAGAATGAAGCAAGTCAGCTTGGACCAGATTTTGCCGGGGTAATAGCCCCAAAAGCTGCCTTTCCCGAGGAACGAGCCGACAATGGTGACAAGTGCCGTTAGCAACGTCAGTACCAAGAAGATGGGAGTTGCAATGCATATTTGATAGATTCGGTAAACAATGGTGCCCATACAGGTATTACTTTATGTTGCCGACAAAGTTAAATAATTATTTTCAAGTTCCGCAAGCTCCCAACTCGCTATTTTATACTGATACGACTTTTACTTGCGAAACCTGAATCGTGTTTTATCGGTCGAATGACAAAGCTTCGCCCCGGCAATCATCGTTCACGCGGTTGTTGGCATAGACAGCGGTTCCGTTGACAAAGGTACGCTTCACTTTCCACCGGAAGGTGTGCCCTTCCAGTGGGCTCCATCCGCACTTGCTCAGGATGTTGTCGGTGCTCACCGTCCAGGGTTCGTGCGGAGCGACCAACACGAGGTCCGCCTTGTATCCCTTGTGGAGAAAGCCGCGGCGTGAGAGGTTGAAGAGCCGTGCGGGGGCGTGACACATCTTCTCCACGACCTGCTCCATGGAGAGAACCCCTTGGTCCGCCAGTTCGAGCATCGTGACCAGTGAAAATTGTACCATAGGCATTCCGGAAGCGGCTTTCAGGCATCCTCCCTGTTTCTCGCTGAGCAGGTGGGGCGCGTGGTCGGTGCCGATAACGTCGATACGTCCGTCCGTCAAGGCGCGACGCAGCGCGTCACGGTCCCGCTCGCTCTTGATGGCGGGGTTGCACTTGATGCGTGTGCCCAGCCGCTCATAATCCTTGTCGCAGAAATAGAGATGACTGATGCACGCCTCCGCGGTGATGCGCTTCCGCTCCAGGGGGGCGGACGAGAAGAGGCTCAGTTCGCGTGCCGTACTGACGTGGGCGATATGCAGGCGCGCGCCTGTGCGTTGCGCCAATCTCACGGCCAGGGCGGAGGATCGGTAACAAGCCTCCTCGCTGCGGATGGCCGGGTGGTACTTCACGTCGGGGTCATCACCGTAGAGCGATTGGTAGTGTGCGGTGTTGGCCGCTATCAGTGCGGAGTCTTCGCAATGCGCCATGATGATCAACGGGGCTTCGGAGAAAATCTTGAGCAAAGCCTCCTCGCTGTCCACCAACATGTTGCCCGTGCTGGACCCCATGAACAGCTTGATGCCGCACACGCGCTCTGTGGGGAGCTGCGCAAGCAACGCCCCATTGTCGTTTGTCGCGCCGAAGAAGAAGGAGTAGTTGACGCGGCTCTTCCGTGCCGCCTCGGCAAACTTGTCGTCCAACGCTTCCAGCGTAGTGGTTTGCGGTTTTGTGTTGGGCATCTCCAGGTAGGAGGTGACACCACCGGCCGCTGCCGCACGGCTCTCGCTCGTCATGTCCGCCTTGTGTGTCAGCCCGGGGTCACGGAAGTGTACATGGTCATCGATGACACCCGGAAGCAGGTAGAGCCCTTCCGCGTCTATTACTTCGGCAAACGTTCCTTGCGGTTCGGCTTCCGGCGGAAGGATGTCCGCTATCACGTCGCCTTCTATAATCAGTGAACCTTTTTGTGACTTTCCCTCGTTGACGAGGATGGCGTCTTTGATGAGTGTGCGGGTCATGTGTTCGTTGTTCGTTTTCTATACCTTATATATAATGTAAACGGAAGCATATTCTCAGGAGCGGGAGTAGTTCTTGAACCATCCGTCCCAACGAAGGCGGATGACACCGAAGATTGCCTCGCCGAAGATGCTGCTGTTCATCTTCGACGTGCCCAGCTCGCGGTTGATGAATATCACGGGTACCTCTTTGATTTTGAATTTGAACTTGTAGGCCGTGTATTTCATCTCTATCTGGAAGGCGTAGCCCTTGAAACGAATATCGTCCAAGCGAATCGTCTCCAATACTTCACGCCGGTAGCAGACGAATCCGGCCGTGGTGTCGTGGATGTTCAGTCCGGTGACGATGCGCACGTATTTCGACGCGAAGTAGGACATCAATACCCGTCCCATAGGCCAATTGACCACATTCACGCCGCTCACGTAACGCGAACCGATGGCCACGTCATAGCCCTCGACGGCACAGGCGGCATAGAGTCGCGGCAGGTCGTTGGGGTTGTGCGAGAAGTCCGCGTCCATCTCGAAGACATAGTCGTACTTCCGTTCAATGGCCCACTTGAAGCCGGTGATGTAGGCCGTGCCCAGTCCGAGCTTCCCCCGGCGTTCTATCAGAAAGAGCCGTTCGGGGAACTCTCGCTGCATGGACTTTACGATGTCTGCCGTACCGTCGGGCGAGCCGTCATCGATGACGAGGACGTGGAAACACTTTTCGAGACCGAAGACCGCCCGGATGATGTTACCGATGTTCTCCTTTTCGTTATAAGTCGGGATAATAACAATGCTGTCAGTTGCTTGCATACCTATCGTTTGCTAAAACTTTGACAAATGTAGTGATAATAAGCGTACGCAACGTTATCGGAGAGACTTTTTTTAATCTGTCCGTGCCGTTTCCACGGGACTCTCGTCCTTGTAGTCCTTGGGCGAGACACCGTAAACCTGCTTGAAGCATTTGCTGAAATAGTGCTGGTCCTTGAATCCGCAGAGGAAGGAGACCTCGTTCACGCTCAGTCCGTTCTGGTTCTTCAGCAGGTCGGCAGCCCGCTTGACGCGCACATTCTTGATGAACTCGTTGGTGGTCATGCCGGTGATGAACTTTATCTTCCTCAGAATGGTGGAGCCGCTCAGTCCGGTGGCCTGCTTTATCTCTTCGTGGATGGAGTCCTGCTCGGGGTCGTGGTTGTTGATGACCTTGATGACGCTGTTCAGCAACGAACGGTCTTCTTTGGAAACGAGGTCGGAATTCTTTTCGTTCAACGTGTACGCGTCCCCTTCGTTGTCGCTCGGCGCAATCAATTGCGAACAATAGAGTGCCTGCATCCGTTTGCGGGTCTCGAAGACGTTGATGATGCGCGCCTTTAGCAGGCTGGCACTGAACGGTTTGGTGATGTAGTCCTCGATGCCCAGCTTCAACCCTTCTATTTCGTTCTCCACGGCCGATTTGCTGGTGAGCAGGATGATGGGCGTATGGCTTATCTCCGTGTTGGCGCGAATCTGCTTCACCATCGTCAGTCCGTCCATCTCGGGCATCATCACGTCACTCACGATCATGTCGGGATAGTGCAGACGCGCCTTTTTCAGTCCCTCCTTGCCGTTGGCGGCCGTGATGACACGGAACTGTTCGGAGAGGATGCCCTGCAGGAAGCTGCGCAGTTCGTTGTTGTCCTCCACCACCAGGATGGTCTCCACGTTCTCGTCCACCTCCTTCTCCTCCGCGTCTTGCAACGCCTCTTGGGTCAGGTCTTGTTGGCCCGTAGCGGAGTCGTAATTGTCGAGTACGAACTCCGTCCCCTTGTCGAAGTGTTCCTTACCCTTGGGCAGATGGATGGTGAAGGTGGAGCCTTCGTTGACCGTGCTCTTCAGGTCAATGAAGCCTTTGTGCGATTCCACCACCTCCTTCACCACGGCCAGTCCGATGCCGGTGCTGGGCTGCTTGAGCGATTCGTTGTGGATGATGTTCTCGAAGCGTGAGAATACCAAGGTCTGCTTTTCCGTGGGGATGCCATAGCCGTGGTCGCTCACGGTGATGATAGCCTCCTTGGACGTTTCGCTCACGGAGATGGAAATCTCCCGCCCCTTGGGCGAATACTTGAATGCGTTGGAGATGAGGTTGAACATCACGTTCTCCATCTTGTTGGAGTCTATCCACAGGGTGACGGGCCGGTCCGGCAGGTTGAGCTTGATGTCTGTACCCTGTTCCGCCGCTAAGCTGCGGAAGTTGCCGGCAATCTGTTTGACGAACGAGTTTATTTCCACTGGCCGCACGTACAGGCGCATCTTGTCGCTCTGTATCTTTTGGAAGTCGAGAATCTGGTTTATCAGTTTCACCGTCCGCTTGGTGTTGCTCTGTATCAGTTTCAAGTCCTGGTACACGTTGTCCGGCAGTTGCTCCGTGTCCTTGGAGAGGATATGCTCCAGTGGGGCGATGATGAGGGTAAACGGCGTGCGCAGTTCGTGTACCACATCCGTGAAGAACTTCGTGCGTATCTCATTGAGCTGTTGCTCGAAGGAAATCTTCGACCGCAGTTTGTAGAACAGCAGGAGAATGTAGGCGGTGAGTAGCGAAACGGCCACGAAGATGAAAGCGAGCAAGGCGATGCCCCACGCGGACTCCCAGAACGAGGGCTTGACGGTGATCAGGATGTTCCGCTCATTGTCCACCCATTGCCCGTCGCTGTTGGTGGAACGGACACGGAACGTGTAGGTTCCCTTCGGTATGTTGGTGTAGGTGGCGGTGCGTGCCGTGTGTGCGTACGTCCAATGGTCGAACCCTTCGAGCGTGTAGGCATACTGTATCTTCTCCGGGTATTTCATGTCCAACGTGGCGAAGTGGAAGGTGAACGAGTTGTCGCGGTGTGACAGCGTGATGGCGGCGGTCTTGTCGATGTCGTCACGCAAGATGCCGTTGTCGCTCGGCTTTACCTCCTTCCCTTTGATGAAGAATTGGCTGAACACTAATTGTACGGGCGTGGAGTCTTTCCGGATGTCTTGCGGACGGAAAGTCAGCAGGCCGCGGTCCGTGGGGAACATCAAGAGGCTGTCGTGCGTGCATACGCCCCGTTCGTTCGTAAACTGGATGTCCGACGGGAAGAAACGGCTGTCGTATGTCTCGAAACTCTCCGCCGAGGCGGCGTAGTGGCACAATCCGTCTTCCGTGGTTATCCAAAGGTCACCGTTGGGTGCTTCCAGGATGCTCTTCAGTACGTCCGAAGGCAATCCGTCGCTTTTCGTGAAGTTCCTGAATACGGGTTGTCGCTCCTCGTGGGATTGCAACAGGCACAACCCTCCGCCGAAGGTGGCGAAGTAGAGCTCTCCGCTACGGGTGAAGTGAATGTCGAACACGTCGTTGTTGCTGAGGCTCGTGGCGTTGCCCGGTATGCGTTGTATGGTGACGAACTCCATCTTCTCGGGGTTCGTCTGCCGAAGGTCGCCCCGTACCACTCCGGAGGTCGTGCCTATCCACAGGTTTCCGCTCTTGTCCGATTCGATGCAATGCACCCGGTTTCCCACGGTAGGGTAGTGCTTCAACCTGTTTCCGGCATGTATGAAACGCACGTTGCCTTGGGTGTCTTTTTCCATATAGTTCACTCCCTGTTCGAAGGTGCCCACCCATATCCGGTCGTTGGTGTCGCGGTAGAGTGCCTGCACGATGTCGCTGCTCAGGCTGTAGGGGTTCTGGTTGTCGTGGCGGTGACGCACGATGCGGTAACCGGTGCCCGAAGCGGTACCGGAGGGGATGACCTCTATCAGTCCGGCATCTTTCGTGCCTAACCAGATGTGGCCTTCGCGGTCTTGCACCGCGGAGGTGATGACATTCATGGTCACGGCTGTCCTCGACAGCTTGCCGTCCGGCGTAAGGAAACCTTTGAACTTGTGACCGGAGTCATAAAGCCTGATGTCCCCAATCTCATTGGTCACCCACAGGTTGTTCGCATAGTCTTCGAATGTGCAACTCAGCCTGTTTTCCGCCGCGTAGATGTCCTGTTCGTTGGGACTTCGCAGACTGAACAGGTCTTTCTTGAACGACACTTTGATGAGTCCCTGGCTCTCCTTGGTGAGCCAAAGGTTCTTCTGTACGTCAAGTACCACCTGGTTCGGTTCGTTGAAGCTGATAATCTCCGGGTTGGACGAGAGGAACAGCGGGCGCAGGTCGTTCCTTTCCGCGTCGTAGTAGTTGATGATGTTCCCGTCGCAATGGAACAGGATCAGTTCATCGAATCCTTCGAGGATGCGTATGGGCTTATAGGGTTTGACGGGTGCGTTGTTCTTGTTCTTCAATGTGTAGTGACTGGTCTTCTGCTGTGCCCGGTTGACGTGCGAGATGGTGCTGAGCTTCTCGTATGTAATCCAGAAGTCATTCCTTTGGTCTACGAAGAACATACGGATGGTGTTGCTCGCGAGTCCCAGATTCTCTGTGGTATAGTGCGTGTGAGTGTTTGTCTTCAGGTTGTGGATGAAGAAGCCGTCGTTCATGGTGATGACGATAATCTCGTCCTTGCTGAATCCTTTCAGGTTGCGGATAGGTGATTTCGTAGGGAACTGCACGACCGAGTAGCACTGCTTTCTGGTGTCGAACCGATAGATGCGTCCGTTGTCGGAGCCCAAGAGAAGCTCGTTGATGTAGCGTCGTTGGCAATAGAATTTCTTCTGTCGGTCGCCTATGAGGTGACAGGTGAACTTCCTTGTGGCGGTGTTGTACTGATAGAGTTCCTTGGCGGTGAGAAACCAGACGTTGCTGTTCTTGTCTTTGTCCACGTTGGTGAAGGTGGACTGGATGCTCGCTTCGATGTGCGCAATGCGGTTGATGACCGGCTGCTTGGGGTTGTCCGTGCAGATGCGGTAGAGGTCGCCGTCGTCAAGGTGTACCCACACGTCGCCATTGGACAGCACCTTCACGGTGTTCACTTTGCGCTTGTCGTCGCTGAGGATGCGCTGGAACACGCCGTCCGTAGGGTTGAACCGGTAGAGGTAATTGTCGTAGTTCAGTGTCCAGAAATAGCCGTATTTGTCCTCCTTCAGCAAGTTGATGTGATTGCTCGACAGGCTGATGGAGTCCGTAGGATGGGCGCGGAAGTTGGTGAAGTTGATGCCGTCGAACCGGCTGATGCCATTGCCCGTGGCGAACCACATATAGCCGCTATGGTCTTGCTGCACGTGGTTGACGGTCTTCTGCGGCAGCCCGTCCTCCGTGCTGTATTGGGTTACGATGTATTTGTTCTGCGCGCGTGTGTCAACGGACAGGCAGACACAGTACGTCAGAGCGATAAGGTATATGAATATCCCTCTCATAGTAGATATGAGTTCCATTTAAGTTAACGAGCCAAAGGTAGGGATAATAAACGGTTTGTGCAAGAAAAGAAATATTAACGGTACAATTAAATCGTGGAAGGATGATTTCGAGTAACTTTGTAAGCGATATATTGATGAAGCTAAAATGCATACAAGAGAAGAAAAGTTGGAGGCCTTTGGCCGTTTCCTTGACATACTGGACGAGTTGCGGGTGAAATGCCCGTGGGACCGCAAGCAGACGAACGAAAGTTTGCGGCCGAACACCATCGAAGAGGTGTACGAACTGTGCGATGCCTTGATGAAGGACGACTCGAAGAATATCTGCAAAGAGTTGGGTGACGTGTTGTTGCACGTCGCGTTCTACGCCAAGATAGGTTCTGAAAAGGGCGAGTTTGACATAAAGGATGTTTGCGACCGCCTGTGCGAGAAGCTGATATTCCGTCATCCTCACGTGTTTGGCGAGGCACAGGCGGATACGGCGGAGAAGGTGATACAGAACTGGGAACAGTTGAAGCTGAAGGAGAAAGGAGGCAACAAGACCGTGCTGAGCGGTGTGCCCGATGCGCTGCCTTCGCTCATTAAAGCCTACCGTATCCAGGATAAGGCACGGAATGTGGGTTTCGATTGGGAAGAACGCGAACAGGTGTGGGAC
>CAVFNZ010000020.1:0-25059 GCA_963624095.1 Clostridium sp. CAG:217
TTTCCCCACTTTCAAGTCTATAAGGACATAGCATTTCAATATCACATTATACAGCACAAGGTCTATATAATAATCATCGGCATTGGTGCGAATATGTTGCTGACGCGCAATAAAGGCAAACCCTCGCCCCATTTCCATGAGGAAATCCTTCAAGTGCGATATAATGCTTGATTCCAATTCTTTCTCGGAAAAGCTATCCTCAAGCTTGAATCCCAAGAACTCACACATAAAAGGCGTTTTCAAAATTTCAGTATTCTTGGCTACTGTTTTGGTTCCTTTATTCTCGGTTATTTGAGGTTGAGAATAATGTCGCTCATAATACTGAGTAGATATATTTCTTTTCAAAGCCTTTATGCTCCATACTTGTTCTGAAGCTGTTTCGAGATACCATCTTCTGGCTGTCTCATCACTAACTCTGAGGATTTCAATAATATGCGACCATCTCAGATTTTGCAAACGTGTTTGCAAAATTGAGATATCAGGAACTGTCAAATAGAATTTTCTAAAATATGCAAGGTATCTTGCGCTATAACCATTTCCGTATTCTTGTGTTAATTCCGCCGACAGATGAGCCAATAGTTTTGTGCCGTAAGCTGCACGGTTACTACCTTTTTGTTCTTCTTCTACTATGCGTCTGCCTACGTTCCAATAGGTAGAAATCATGGTTGTATCAACAGCCGCATAAGCCAAAGACCTTCCCTTGTTTATAATGGTCTTTACATCATCAACAAAATTCCTGTCGATATGTATGTCTATTTCTTTATTCATTCTATCCGTATATTAATTCAATTGTCCAGTCAGCGTCTGGACAATTACAATATGCTTAATCCTCTTTTGTTCCACCCAATCAGATTGTCCTGATCGCTGAGCTTCTTTAACGTGTCCTCACATTGTTTCAAGAGTTCCAGTCCGTCGAGCTGCACAAGTTCGCTCCATCGGTAACCGGTCGGTATGGCGGATTCTTCACCAAACAGCTCCACGTTCTCCGCATCCATTTTGAGGAAAAGCAAATAGGTGAGTTGTGTGATGTAATCGGTGAAGCCAATGCCTTGGCCTGCGAGCGTGGTGGCGAGATTCCATACTTTCTTGGTGAGCGACTGCTCGGTTGATACGTTGTTTGCCATTTTCTGTTATTTTATTCTTGCCTTTTCTTCCGGTGTCATACGCAATACCATTCCTGCATAATGCTGTATTATGCAAAGTTACTATTAATCCATGAGATTCATACAAGAAATCGGCAAAGATTACAATCATGCACCGCGAAACAAAACCAAGAAGATTTATTGAGGGTCTACGTCGTAGTAGACGATGAGCGAGCGAAACCGCTCGTCTTCCAGGATGGACTGACGGGTATCGAGCAAGAACTCGCGTAGCTTGCTGAAGGAGATTTCCAGCTCGGTCTTTATCATGATTTGACGGATGTAGAACAACTGGATGCGCGACACGGGCGGTTTGGCAGGACCTTTCACACGGCCTGTGCCCAGTACGCGCGTCAGTCGGGCCGCCATCTCGCGGGCGGCGGTTTCCGCCGTCTCCTCCTTTTTGTGCTTCACGAAGATGTAGATGAGGCGCGTGAAGGGAGGAAAGTGGGTCAGCTTGCGCTCCACTAACGTGTCGTTGTAGAGTTGCAGGTAGTCGTTGGTCACTACCTGTTGGATGACGGGCAGGTCGGCCTTCTTGGTTTGCAGGATGACCTTCCCCTGCTTGTTCTTCCGCCCCGCTCTGCCCGCCACCTGCGCCATCAGCTGGAAGGCGTGCTCATAAGCCCGGAAGTCGGGGAACGACAACAGGGTGTCCGCGTTGAGGATGCCCACCACGCTCACATGGTCGAAGTCCAGCCCCTTGCTCACCATCTGCGTGCCGATGAGGATGTCCGTCTTCCCCTCCTGGAAATCGTTGATGATGCGCTCGTACGAACTGCGCGAGCGGGTAGTGTCCAAGTCCATGCGGGCAATGCGTGCCTCGGGGAATATCTCCTTGATGTCGTCTTCGATGCGCTCCGTCCCCACGCCCACTTTGATGAGCTCGACGTTCCCGCAGGCGGGGCAGGAGTGCGGCACCTGGTAGACCGTGCCGCAATAGTGGCAGGTCAACTGGTTGACGCCCTTGTGATAGGTGAGGCTCACGTCGCAGTTGCGGCAACGGGGCACCCATCCGCATACGTTGCACTCTATCATCTGCGAGAAGCCGCGCCGGTTCTGAAACAGTATCACCTGCTCCTTCTGTTCCAACGCCTTTCGCATCTCTTCGAGCAGCAAAGGCGAGAAGTGCGACTTCATCACCTTTCTGCGTTTCAGGTCCGCTATGTCCACCACCTCTATCCGCGGCAACTTGATGTCCTGATAACGTTCGGTCAGCTCCACCAAGCCGTACTTCCCGTGCCGGGCGTTGTAGTAACTCTCCACGCTGGGCGTGGCGGTGCCGAGCAGTGTCTTCGCCCCGTAGATGGATGCCAGCACGATGGCCGCGCTGCGCGCGTGATAGCGTGGGGCGGGGTCTTGCTGCTTATAGGAATTCTCGTGCTCCTCGTCCACAATCACCAGTCCAAGATTCCTGAACGGGAGGAACACGGACGAGCGTACCCCCAGGATGATGTCGTAGGGCTGCTCGCTGAGCTGCTTTTGCCATATCTCCACCCGCTCCGCGTCGGGGAACTTGGAGTGGTACACGCCCAGATGGTTGCCGAATACCTCCTTGAGCCGGTTGGTAATCTGCGTGGTGAGGGCAATCTCCGGCAACAGGTAGAGCACCTGCCTGCCCGCCTTCAACGTTTCCTGTATGAGGTGAATGTACACTTCGGTCTTTCCGCTGGAGGTGACGCCATGGAGCAGGCAGACGTTCTTCTCGCCGAAGACCTGCTGAATCCGCTGCATGGCCTGTCGCTGTGCATCGCTGAGCGGACGCAACTCGTTGACGGGACGCAGTCCGTCCCGCAACCTCCCCGTCTCGCGGTGATAAACCTCGAACACCCCTTTGTCCACCAAACCTTTCAGTACGGCTTCGGAGACGTTGGCTTTGGTAATCAGTTCCTTCTTCGTCACCTCCTGCCGTTTGCCGCCACCCATCAGTCCCGACAGCTCAACGTAGCGCATCAGCAGCGCCAATTGCTTGGGTGCCCGTCCCAGCGTTTGGAACAGTTCGTGCAGACGCTCTTCGGCAGGGTTGTCGGGCACGATACGCACACAGGCTTCCGTGCGCGGTTTGTAGGTCCGTTTCAACTCCTCCTTCACGAAGATGGCTTCCTTGTCGATGAGTGACTTGACGACGGTGAGGATGTTCTTCAGTCCGCTCTCTTTCTCCAGTATCGTGATGCTCTGCTCCTTCTCGTTGGTCAGCAGGTCGAGAATCCGTTGCTCCCTTTCCGGCAGGGGTTCGGTGGCCTCGTAGTCGCTGTTCAGCTCCACGACCGTCTCGCTTTCCAGCTTCATGCCCGCCGGCAGTGCCGCTTTGTAGACATCGCCCATCGTGCACAGGTAATAGGAGGCGATCCACTCCCAAAACCTGTATT
The DNA here is from genome assembly GCA_963624095.1 of Clostridium sp. CAG:217. Taxonomy (GTDB): domain Bacteria; phylum Bacteroidota; class Bacteroidia; order Bacteroidales; family Bacteroidaceae; genus Phocaeicola_A. The sequence continues at coordinate 3,509 of CAVFNZ010000020.1, forward strand.
GGTTGGGGAGGATGATGGGATGCGTGTCCAGCACCTCCACCACATCCTTCGTCTCATATTCCGCCGGTGGCGTGTCGTGCAACCGCACGATGATGGCCGTATAGAACTTCTTGCGGCCGAAGGGTACGACCACACGGCTTCCCACCATCACCTCCCTTTCCATCCCTTCGGGCAGGGCGTAGGTGTAGGTGTTGGCTATCGGCAGGGGTACAATGACATCCGCGTACATGGGCTTCCGGGATTATTTGTTCAGCTCGGGATAGCTGATGCGGGTGTGGTACATGATTTTCAGCTTCTCCTTGAAGACCCCTTTGGCTAAGGAGATGTCCCGGAAGGTGAGGGGACACTCCTTGAAGAATCCGTCGTTCACCTGTGCGTCGATAATCTTCTCCACCAAGTCGCCAATGGACTCCTCGGTATATTCCGACAGGCTGCGCGAGGCGGCCTCCACGGCATCGGCCATCATCAGGATGGCCTGCTCCTTGGTCTCCGGATTAGGCCCCGGATAGGTGAACTTCGATTCGTCCACCGGCTCGCCCGGGTGCTCGTTCTTATAAGAGATGTAGAAATACTTCGTCTTTCCGTTGCCGTGGTGCGTGGCGATGAAGTCCTTGATAGCCTTTGGCAGGTTATACTTCTCCGCCAGCTTCAGTCCGTTTGTCACGTGGCTGATGACAATCTGCGCACTCTGCTCATAACTCAACTCCTTGTGTGGATTGACTCCCGATTGGTTCTCGGTGAAGAAGACGGGATTCTCCAGTTTGCCGACATCGTGATAGAGCGCGCCCGTACGGACCAACTGGCTCTTCGCCCCGATGCGGTTGGCCACGGCTGCCGCCAGGTTGGCCACCTGCATGGAGTGTTGGAACGTGCCGGGGGCGGTCTCTGACAGTTCGCGCAACAAGGGGTTGTTGATGTTGGACAGCTCCACCAACGTCACGTTGCTGGTGAAGCCGAAAGTCTTTTCGAGGACGAACAGCAGCGGATAGATGAACAACAGCAGGATGCCGTTGAGCACAAAGCTGAGATACATCGGGAAGTTGAGCTGTTGGAGGGTGCTCTCGTGAATCAATTCGTAGGAGAGATAGAGCAGACAATAGGACAAACACACCTGCAAGGCCGTGCGGAACAGCTGCGAACGCTCCGACAGTTCGCGCAGGCTGTAGATGGAAACCAGGCCCGCCACCAACTGCAACAGCACGAACTCATAGGGCGACCGCAGCACGACCGAACTCAGCAACACCGCAGTGACCAGCGCGATGAACGCCGTGCGCGAATCCATAAAGACGCGCACGATGATGGGTATCATGGCGAAAGGCAACAGGTAAACACTCGGGATGTTGTGGCTCACCATCAGTGAAGTGGCGATGGGGAAGACTATTACCAACGAAGTGATCAGCAGGATGCTTCGCTTGCGCTGAAAATATTCCTTGCGGAAGAGCGTGAGGTAAAACATGAAGCTGAGGAGCAGGATGGTGACAAACAGCGTCTTGCCTAAGAGTATCGTCAACTCGTGCCGCTGGTCGGTTTCCTCCCGGTCCCGCGACTCCTTTTTCAGTGAGGAGAGGATGCGGTAGGTCTCTTCCGTCACCACCTCGCCCCGGTCTATTATCTTTTGTCCGTTGACCACCATGCCTTCCGCCCACGGGATGTTGTCGAGGCTCTCTTCGATGGCCGCCTCCGTCTTCTCCTTGTCCAGTGTCAGGTTGGTGACTAAGTAATCGTTGAGGTTCACCTTCTGCAGGATACTCCTTTGGTAGCGCGAAGAGTCCGCGGCCAGCAGGTGCTCATACGCCTCCTTCTCCGTGTACACGTCGTGGATGCCGCGCGGGACACCCACGTTGTCCTTCACGATGATGAGGCTCGATATCTCTGATTTCAACATCCGCTCTTTGTCGTCGCTGGAGATGATGCCTTGATTGTAGATCTCCTTCAGCGTCCGTTCGATGTGCTGGAGGTATTCGCCGCCCAGGAGATGCTTCCCGGTGGCGATGTCTTTCCTTAGGTTGCTCAACGCCTGCTCTTCAGCCTCCGTGTTGCGTTGGTAGTAGGGCTGTGAAGCGGTGCGGATGCTGTCCTGTATGCGCTTGACGGTTTCGTCACTCTTGTAGATGGGGAAATCAAAAGTGGCCATCAACTGGCCGTATCGCCACGGTTTCCCCACTTCGAACTGATAGTTGAACCCCTTGTCGCTCGGCATGAACATAACGACGAGGAACAGAGCCACGACAAAGGTAATCCACTTGTTGAGGCCGGCCTTCGTAAAGGTTATTTTAGGACTTTTCATCGTACAAACAAACATTGTCGCCACCTGTGCCGGTGGCATATTTTGTGCGAATATAGGAAGAAATACGATAAGTTAGGGAAAAAAGTCTTATTTTTGCACCCGAATTTTTACGCTTAAGCAATCATGTCAGAAAGAAGAGTTAGAGTTCGCTTCGCTCCCAGCCCTACCGGAGCCTTGCATATCGGCGGTGTCCGTACGGCCTTGTACAATTACTTGTTTGCCCGTCAGCATGGTGGTGACTTGGTGTTCCGCATCGAGGACACCGACTCGAACCGGTTCGTTCCCGGAGCCGAAGAATATATCCTGGAATCGTTCAAGTGGTTAGGTATCAAGTTCGACGAAGGTGTCGGCTTTGGAGGGAACTACGGTCCTTACCGCCAGTCCGAACGTCGGGACATCTACAAGAAATATGTGAAGGTGTTGTTGGATGCCGACAAGGCTTACATCGCTTTCGATACACCCGAGGAGTTGGAGGCCAAACGCAACGAGGTGCCTAACTTCCAGTATGACGCGTCTACCCGCATGGGTATGCGCAACTCCCTTACGCTCCCCAAGGAGGAGGTGGAACGACTGATTGCGGAGGGCAACCAATATGTGGTACGTTTCAAGATAGAACCCAAGGAAGACATCCATGTGCACGATTTGATTCGTGGCGAGGTGGTCATCAACTCGTCCATCCTGGACGATAAGGTGCTCTATAAGTCCGCTGACGGATTGCCGACCTATCACCTGGCCAACATTGTGGATGACCATTTGATGGAAATCTCCCACGTCATCCGTGGTGAAGAGTGGCTCTCGTCCGCCCCTCTCCACGTGTTGCTCTACCGGGCGTTCGGTTGGGAAGAGACGATGCCGCGGTTCGCCCACTTGCCTTTGCTGCTGAAGCCCGTGGGCAACGGAAAGCTCAGCAAGCGCGACGGCGACAAACTCGGTTTCCCGGTGTTCCCCCTGGAGTGGCACGACCCCAAGAGCGGCGAAGTCTCTTCGGGCTACCGCGAGGCGGGCTACATGCCGGAGGCCGTGCTCAACTTCCTGGCCCTGCTGGGATGGAACCCCGGTAACGACCAGGAAATCATGTCGCTCGATGAGATGGTGAAACTCTTTGACTTGAGCCACTGCAGCAAAGCCGGGGCCAAGTTCGACTATGTGAAAGGCATCTGGTTCAACCACGAATACATCCTGAAGATGGACGACCGTAAAGTGGCGGAACTCTTCACTCCCATACTGAAAGAACATGGCATTGACGAGCCGATTGACAGGGTGGCCACCGTCGTTGGCCTGATGAAGGGCCGCGTCAATTTCGTGAAGGAGTTGTGGGGTCTCTGCAAGTTCTTCTTCATCGCTCCCGATGCCTATGAAGAGAAGACCCGTAAGAAACGGTGGAAGGAAGACTCGAAAGAGGTGATGGCCGAACTGGCCGACCTGTTGGAGTCTCTCGATGATTTCTCTTTGGAACACCAGGAGGCCGTGGTGATGAAGTGGATAGCGGACAAAGGCTACAACACCGGCAATGTGATGAACGCCTTCCGTTTGGCCTTGGTAGGCGACGGCATCGGTCCGCACATGTTCGACATCTCCGCTTTCCTGGGTAAGGCGGAAACCTTGACCCGCTTGCGTAAGGCTGTGGCTTGTGATTGTAATCCCACGTTCGTGAAGCAATAGGCGGCGCATGTATAATTTCGTTATCTACGCCTATCTGTTGGCCGTGAAAATCGTCTCGCTCTTCGACAAGAAGGTGAGGCTGATGGTGAAGGGACACGCCCAAGTGTTCCGCATCCTGCGCGGACAGATAAAGGAGGACGAACGCTATATCTGGTTCCATGCCGCTTCGCTGGGAGAGTTTGAACAGGGCCGCCCCCTGATGGAACGCATCCGCAAGCAACACCCCCAATACAAGATACTGCTGACCTTCTTCTCTCCCTCGGGCTATGAGGTCCGCAAGAACTATCAAGGGGCGGACATCATCTGCTATCTGCCTTTCGATACGCCGACCAATGTCCATCGTTTCATGAAGCTGGCTCATCCCTGCATGGCTTTCTTCATCAAGTACGAGTTCTGGCAAAACTACCTGAAAGCGTTGCAACGCAGACATATCCCCGTATACAGCGTCTCTTCCATCTTCCGGAAAGAACAGGTCTTCTTCCGTTGGTATGGCGGACGCTACTATAAGGTGCTGACGCGCTTCAGCCACCTGTTCGTGCAGAACGAGGTGTCGAAGCAGTTGCTCGCTACGCTCGATATCCACAATGTGACAGTGGTCGGAGACACGCGCTTCGACCGGGTGGTGGAGATCATGCAACAGGCCAAACAGCTCCCGTTGGTTGAGGCTTTCAAACAAGACCATATCGTGTTCGTGGCAGGCAGCTCATGGCCGCCCGACGAGGAAATCTTCATCGATTACTTCAACCGCCACCCGGAACTGAAACTTATCATCGCTCCGCATGTCATCGGCGAGAGCCATCTTGCGGAGATTGTCGGACGACTGAAGCGTCCTTATGTCCGCTACACGCAAGCCACGGAGGAGAACGTGAAACAGGCTGACTGCTTGATTATCGACTGTTTCGGTCTCCTGTCGTCCATCTACCGTTACGGCGAGATTGCCTATGTAGGCGGTGGATTCGGCGTGGGCATCCACAACGTGTTGGAGGCTGCCGTGTTTGGCATCCCCGTTCTGTTCGGTCCCAACAACAAGCGGTTCCAGGAGGCGCAACAGCTCCTGCAGCTGGAAGGGGGCTTCGAGATACAGGGAACGGACGACTTCAACGAACTCATGGACAAACTGATGACGGACACCGAATTCCGTAAGCGGACAGGCGAGCTTGCCGGCCACTATGTGAACGGGAACGCGGGAGCCGCTGACAAGGTGCTTTCCATGATTGATTTCGATTGATTCCACCCGGTCTTTCCTCACCCGTACGTCATGGCGTTCCCATCCCGTATGGCATGAGGTTCTATAGCTGTACACCCTTTATCGCATACGGTTATACTATTCCTTATACCAACTCGCGTACATCGAGTAGTTGTTGGCTATCTTCTGGTTCAGCTCCTTCGATTGTTCCGGGTCTACCTTCTTGACGAACTTGGCGGGGACACCTGCCCACATGCTGCCCGGCTCGATAACCGTGTTGCTCAGCACCAACGCGTTGGCGGCCACGATGGCTCCTTCGCCCACCACGGCATGGTCGAGCACCGTAGCCCCCATGCCCACCAAGGCACCATCCTTGATAGTAGCCCCATGGATGGTAACGTTGTGGCCGATGGAAACGTTGTCGCCTATCTCTATGGTCGACTTCTCGTAGAGCGTGTGGAGCACGGCTCCGTCCTGCACGTTTACATTGTTGCCGATGCGGATGCTGTTGACATCACCGCGCAATACGGCGTTGAACCAAATGCTGCATCCGCGGCCTATGGTCACGTCGCCTACGATGGTGGCGTTCTCCGCCACGAATGTCCCTTCTCCGATTTCCGGGGCAAAGCCCCTGACTGATTTTATGTATGGCATATTGTTTATGATTTATGGATTTCTTTTGTCCTTTCCGCCAACCACTGGAGGTGCGTCGTGTCCAAGTGCGGGGCAAGCCGCTCGTAGACCATGCGGTGGTAATCGTTCAGCCACTCCACCTCCGCCAAGGTCAGCAGGTTGGTGTCGATGGGTTTCGTGTCTATCGGACAGAGCGTGAGCGGCTCAAACTGATAGAACGCCCCGAACTCGGTCTCCTTGTAGGGGACCACCAACAGCGTATTCTCGATGCGGATGCCATGACGGCCTGCGATGTAGAGCCCTGGTTCGTCCGTTACCGTCATGCCCGGTTGCAGGGGAGTGGGCATGTAGTTGGCCCGTATCTGGTGAGGTCCCTCGTGTACGTTCAGGTATGACCCCACACCGTGTCCTGTCCCGTGCATGTAGTTCAGCCCCTCTTCCCACAGTTTGGCGTGTGCCAAGGCATCCAGCTGCGTGCCGCAAGTTCCTTGCGGGAACTTCGCCACCGTCAGTCCGATGTGCGCTTTCAGGACTATCGTGTAGTGGTACTTCTCCTCCGCCGTGGGCTCGCCCAACGCAATGGTGCGGGTGATGTCCGTCGTTCCGTCCAGGTATTGCGCGCCGCTGTCCAACAGGAGCAGCCCCTCCGCATGCAGAGGAATGTCGGTCTCCGGTGTCGCTTCGTAGTGTACAATCGCTCCGTGAGCCTTATACCCGGCAATGGTATCGAAACTGATGCCCTTGAACAACCGCTGCTCCGCCCTGAAGGCGTAGAGCTGTTTGTCAATGCTCAGTTCGGTCTGTCCGCCTGCCGGCACCGCCTCCTCCAGCCACTTGAGGAACTTCACCATAGCCACGCCGTCGCGCAGCATGGCACGACGGAAGCCTTCCATCTCCGTCTCGTTCTTCACCATCTTCAGATAAGGAACCGGGAGCGGCTCTCTGTCGTATAACTTCGGACTGTCGGCCAAAATGCTGTAGAGCGCATAGTTGGTGCGGCTGCCGTCCATCCAGAAAGGCGTGTCGGCAAATGCCCGCAGTTTCTCCTGCACCGCTTCGTAGGGAAGGATGGTTACGCCTTCATTGCCCAAATAGTGTGCGGTCTCCGCCGGCACTTTCCTCGGGTCGACAAACCAGAGAGCCTCGTTCAGCGATACAATCAGGTAACTCACCGTCACCGGATTGCAGTGTATGTCGTTGCCGCGGATGTTCAGCGTCCAGGCGATATCGTCCAGGGTGGGGATGAGCATCGCCTGCAGCTCCCTTGCCTGTAGTTCCTGCCGTAGCTTCTGAATCTTCTGGAGACAGGTGACTCCCGCATAGCAAAGCGGATGTTCCACGGCTTCATTGTCCGGCAGCGGCGCACGGTCGGCCCATTCGTCCAAGGGGGGAATGAAATCGGTACGCAACGCATGTCCCGTTGCCTCCAGTTCCCGCCGCAGCTCCTTTGCGTCGTTGGCGCTGTGTGTCCAGCCGTCGATGCCCACGGCGGCGTGTGGCGGCAATACGCTCGATAGCCATTCGCTGATGGAAGGAGTCTCTGGCATACGCTCTTTCATTAGCGTAAACTCCGTGTCGGCCAACTGCTCACTGGCTTGCAGGAAGTAGCGCGAGTCAGTCCACAAGGCGGCTCTGTCCTGTGTGACGACCGCTGTGCCTGCCGACCCGTTGAATCCCGAAATCCACTCGCGTACCTTCCAGTGGTCGGGTACGTATTCGCTCAGGTGCGGGTCCGTGCTGGGGATGACGACGGCCTCTATGCCCTGCTGTTTCATTGCGCCGCGCAGTGCAGCGACTCTTGCGGAGATAATCTTGCTCATAAGAATGTTGTTCTATCCGACAAAAGTAATGCAAAAGAATGAGAGAGGAAAATCTAAGCGACCTGTAAATCCTCTTTATTTAACCTCCTTTGCGTTCGTTGGGGTGAAAACTGGTTCGGAACGTAGGCGATTACGGGTAAAAACACTATCTTTGTGCGGTGAATATAATGTTTGAAGTTTACCGGTAACAGCAAACTCCTGTAGTTATGAATGAACAGATAAAACAAATAGCGGCACGTCTGCGCGGGTTGCGCGATGTGCTTGACATCTCCGAAGAGGAGATGGCGAAATGCTGCCAACTGTCAGTGGATGAATACCGCAAGATAGAGAGTGGCACGGTCGATATATCCGTCAGCACATTGCAACACGTGTCCCGCCAGTACGGGACTTCGCTCAGCGTGCTGATGTTTGGCGAAGAACCCAAGATGAGCAGCTATTTCCTCACGCGCAAGGGTACGGGAATGTCCGTGGAGCGCCGCGCCGCCTATAAGTATCAGTCGTTGGCTTCGGGTTTCCGCGGACGTATTGCGGACCCGTTCATCGTTACGGTGGAGCCGAAAGAGGACACCGAAATACAGTACAACGTACATCAGGGACAGGAATTCAACATGGTGCTCGAAGGCCGCATGCTCCTCGATGTGAACGGTAAGGAACTAATATTGAATGAAGGAGACAGCCTCTACTTCAACTCGGCACTGCCTCATGGCATGTTGGCCCTCGACGGCAAACCGGTGAAGTTTTTAGCTATAATAATGTAATAGGTGATGGTAGAGAGATTTTTAGAACAGACTACTTTTACTTCTCAGGAGGATTTCATCAAGAATTTCCGTATCAAAGTCCCTGAGAATTTCAATTTCGGATACGATGTCGTTGACGCTTGGGCCGCTGAGCGACCCGACAAGAAAGCGTTGCTGTGGACCAACGACAAGGGTGAACACCGCCAGTATACCTATGCCGACCTGAAGAGGTATACGGACCAGACGGCCTCTTACTTCCAAAGCCTGGGTATCGGCAAGGGCGACATGGTGATGCTGATACTGAAGCGTCGCTACGAGTTTTGGTATTCCATTATCGCGTTACACAAACTGGGGGCCGTGGTTATTCCCGCTACCCACTTGCTGACAAAGAAAGACATCGTTTACCGCTGCAACGCCGCCGGCATCAAGATGATTGTGGCCGCCGGCGAAGAGGTGATACTGACACATATTCAGGACGCGATGCCCGAGTCGCCCACCGTTGAGCGTCTGGTTAGCGTAGGTCCCGTCGTCCCCGAGGGTTTCGAGAACTTCGCCGAAGGCATCGCCCACGCCAAGCCGTTTGTCCGTCCCGCGCAGGTCAACACCAACGACGATATCTCTTTGATGTATTTCACCTCCGGCACGACCGGCGAACCCAAGATGGTGGCGCACGACTTTACCTACCCCTTGGGGCATATCGCCACGGGCAGCTTCTGGCACAATCTCCACGAGGACAGCCTGCATCTGACCATTGCGGACACCGGATGGGGCAAGGCCGTGTGGGGAAAACTCTATGGGCAGATGATAGCCGGGGCCAACATCTTCGTCTATGACCACGAGAAGTTTACGCCTGCGGATATCCTGGGCAAGATTCACGACTACCATATCACTTCGCTCTGTGCGCCTCCTACCATCTATCGTTTCATGATTCGCGAGGACTTGAGCCGGTTCGACCTCTCTTCGCTGGAGTACTGCACCACGGCGGGCGAGGCCCTGAACTCCGCGGTGTATGACACCTTCAAGAACCTGACCGGCATCCGTCTGATGGAAGGGTTCGGACAGACGGAGACCACCCTTACCTTGGCCACCTTCCCTTGGATGGAGCCCAAACCCGGCAGTATGGGTGTGCCCAATCCGCAATACCAAATCGATTTGCTCACCCCCGACGGCCGTTCGGCGGAGGATGGTGAGCAGGGACAGATAGTCATCCGTACCGACAAAGGCAAACCCCTTGGCCTGTTCAAGGAGTACTACCGCAACAAGCAGTTGACCGATGAGGCTTGGCACGATGATGTCTACTATACCGGTGACGTGGCTTGGCGTGACGAGGACGGCTACTATTGGTTCGTAGGCCGTGCCGACGATGTCATCAAGAGTTCCGGCTACCGCATCGGCCCGTTCGAGGTGGAGAGCGCACTGATGACCCACAAGGCCGTTGTGGAGTGCGCCATCACCGGCGTGCCCGATGAGATACGCGGTCAGGTGGTGAAAGCCACCATCGTCCTGGCAAAGGATTACAAGACCCAGGCCGGTCCCGATTTGGTGAAGGAGTTGCAGGACCATGTGAAACGCGTGACCGCTCCATACAAATATCCCCGTGTGATAGAGTTCGTCGATGAATTGCCAAAGACCATCAGCGGCAAGATTCGTCGGGTGGAGATACGCGAAAAGGACAAATAGGTCCAATCCGTTTGGGAATTACTTGAGTAAGCATAACTTTAAATCCTTAGAATTATGGCAACGGAAACAAATGACACGTTAGTGAAGGTCTTCAGTGGCGACCGGTGGCAGGCCGAACTGATAAAGGGATTGCTGGAATCCAACGGCATCGAGGCAATGATTAAAGACGAGACGTTGGCGTTGGTGACATCCCCCTACTCGTCGGTAGGAGGAGCGGTGCTTGTGATGGTGATGGACGACCAGCGTGACAAGGCACTGGAACTCATCAAGGAAAACGAGGAGGCTTGCCCAAAAGAGCGGGAATAAGTAATCCCATCCTGTTGAACAAGCAGTAAAGCGGGCGGAAACGCGGGAAACGGAAACTTTCTGTTGGCGATTTCGGATAGAATCATTACTTTTGCATGAGGTAATCAGTTAAACAAGAAAAGTAATGAATCCCTATCAATATGCAAGAGTGGCCGTCAAGGTGGGTAGCAATGTGCTCGCCCGCAAGGACGGTACGCTTGATGTGACCCGCATGTCCGCCTTGGTAGACCAGATAGCCGAACTGCGCAAGGGCGGCATGGAGGTGATACTCATCTCCTCGGGTGCCGTCGCCTCCGGTCGGAGTGAGCTGAAGTGTACGCGCAAGCTGGACAGCGTGGACCAGCGTCAGCTCTTTTCCGCCGTGGGACAGGCCAAACTCATCAACCGCTACTACGAACTGTTTCGCGACCACGAGATACCCGTGGGCCAGGTGCTTACCACCAAAGAGAGCTTCTCCACGCGACGCCACTATCTGAACCAGCGCAACTGCATGCGGGTGATGTTGGAGAATGGTGTGCTGCCCATCGTCAACGAGAACGATACCATCTCCGTCACCGAACTGATGTTTACCGACAACGACGAACTCTCCGGGCTCATCGCCTCCATGATGGACGTGCAGGCCCTGGTGATACTGAGCAACGTGGACGGCATCTACAACGGCTCTCCGTCCGAGGCGGGGACGGAAGTGATTCGTGAGGTAGGCATCGGGAAAGAACTGACGGACTACATACAGACCGAGAAGTCCGGTTTCGGCCGCGGCGGTATGCTGACCAAGTGCAACATTGCCCGCAAGGTGGCGGACGAAGGCGTGCATGTCTACATCGCCAACGGCAAGCGGGAGAACATCCTGACCAGGCTGATGGCCAATCCGCAGGAAACCGTTTGTACGCACTTCGTGCCCTCGGTGTCGCCCGTGTCGAGCATCAAGAAGTGGATTGCCCACTCCGAAGGATTCGCCAAAGGAGCCGTCCATCTGAATGAACGCGTCTCCAACGTGATACGCGGCAGTCAGGCCGTCAGCATCTTGCCGGTTGGCGTGACGCGGATTGAAGGCTCGTTCGAAAAGGACGACATCGTGCGCGTCATCGACTGTGAAGGAGAACAGATAGGGGTCGGAAAGGCCTCCTTCAGTTCCGAACAGGCCGGGAAACTGCTGGGACAGCACGGAAAGAAACCCCTTATACATTACGATTACTTATACTTGGAAGGATGCTGAACGAACTCTTTGAAAAGGTGCAGCGGGCCAGTGGAAGCCTGTCGCTCCTCTCTGACGATAAAATAAACGAAGTGATACTTGCCGTTGCCGATGAGGCCGTTCGTCGCAAGGATTTCATCCTGGACGAGAACCGCAAAGACCTGAGCCGTATGGATTCGTCCGACCCGCGGTATGACCGTCTGCAACTGACGGAGGCCCGTCTTGAGGGTATTGCCGCCGACATGCGCAACGTGGCCACCCTGCCGTCGCCTCTCGGACGTGTGCTGAAACGGACCGTACGTCCCAACGGCATGGAGCTGAAACGGGTGAGCGTACCCTTCGGTGTCATTGGCATTGTCTACGAAGCGCGTCCCAACGTCACCTTCGATGTCTTCTCGCTCTGTCTGAAGTCCGGCAACGCCTGTGTGCTGAAGGGGGGAAGTGACGCCGACAGCTCCAACCGCGCCATCGTGCAGGTGATACATGCCGTGCTGAACCATATGGGCGTGGACGAGCATGTCGTCGAGCTGTTGCCCTCTGACCGTGAGTCCACGGCGGAACTCCTCGGGGCAGTGGGTTATGTGGACCTGCTCATCCCCCGTGGAAGCGGTAAACTCATCAGCTATGTGCGTGACAACGCCAAAGTGCCTGTCATCGAGACCGGTGCGGGCATCTGCCATACCTACTTCGACAAACGCGGAGATGTGGAAAAGGGTGAACGCATCATCTTCAACGCCAAGACACGCAGGGTGAGCGTCTGCAATGCCCTGGACTGCGTCCTCATCCATGAACAACGTTTGGCCGACCTGCCTCAACTCTGTAGCCGACTGCAAGAAAAGCGGGTCGTGATATACGCCGACCCACAGGCTTACCAAGCCTTGGAAGGAAATTACCCCGCCGATTTGCTGCAACCCGCTACCGACGAGAGCTTCGGCACGGAGTTCCTCTCGTACCGAATGGCCCTGAAGACCGTTCCCTCGTTGGAGGCGGCTCTGGAACATATACGCGTCAACGGCTCGAAACATAGCGAATGCATCGTGACGGAGGATGCCGACGCGGCGGAATTGTTCAGCCTTCGCGTGGACGCAGCCTGTGTCTACACCAACGTATCCACAGCCTTCACCGACGGCGCACAGTTCGGGCTGGGAGCCGAGATAGGCATCAGCACCCAGAAACTCCATGCGCGCGGACCGATGGGACTGGAAGAACTGACTACCTACAAATGGCTCATCAAAGGTGACGGGCAGGTGCGGCAGTCCTAAGGAGAACCGAAACAATCAAACGAAAACGAAATAAAACATAAACAAGAAAGAGATGAAGAATTTTACTTGTGTACAGGATTTGGGCGACTTGAAATCCGCCTTGAAAGAAGCTTTTGAGATAAAGAAAGACCGCTTCAAATATGTTGAGTTGGGTAAGAACAAGACCTTGATGATGATTTTCTTCAACTCCAGTCTGCGTACCCGCCTGAGCACACAGAAGGCTGGTCTCAACCTGGGCATGAACGTCATTGTGTTGGACATCAACCAGGGCGCATGGAAGCTGGAGACGGAACGCGGTGTCATCATGGACGGCGACAAGCCCGAACACCTGCTCGAAGCAATACCCGTGATGGGATGCTACTGCGACATTATCGGCGTGCGTTCGTTCGCCCGTTTCGAGGACAAGGCATACGATTACGAAGAGGTGATTCTCAACCAGTTCATCAAATACTCCGGTCGCCCCGTCTTCTCGATGGAGGCCGCTACACGTCACCCCTTGCAGAGCTTTGCCGACCTGATTACGATTGAGGAGTATAAGAAGACCGCACGCCCGAAGGTGGTGATGACATGGGCTCCGCATCCGCGTCCGTTGCCTCAGGCCGTGCCGAATTCCTTTGCCGAATGGATGAACGCTACCGACTATGATTTCGTCATCACGCATCCGCATGGTTATGAACTCGACCCCAAATTCGTGGGCAACGCCAGGGTGGAGTACGACCAGATGAAGGCTTTTGAGGGTGCTGACTTCGTATACGCCAAGAACTGGGCCGCTTACACGGGTGACAACTACGGCAAGATATTGAGTACCGACCGTGCGTGGACCGTTAGCGACCGCCAGATGGCCGTGACCAACAACGCCTATTTCATGCACTGTCTGCCTGTGCGCCGCAATATGATTGTGACGGACGACGTGATAGAAAGTCCTCAGTCCATCGTCATCCCCGAGGCGGCTAACCGTGAAATCTCCGCTACGGTCGTGCTGAAACGCTTGATTGAGAGCCTTTAACCAAGCTGATAAACGATTAGTAACAAAAGCCCCAAGCACGTTGGCAAAGGACAATGATTGTCCATACGCCAACGTACTTGGGGCTTCTTCTTAACGGGCGATTAACTGTCTGTTGATAAACTCGATACACTTCGGGTCTGATGGGCGCGGAGCGTCCGTAGTGATTATCTTACCATCCTTGCCGATGAGCAAAAAACGTGGAATGCCCGTGATGCCATACAATTCCGTGAAGTCCTTGCAGAGATACTGAGCCCATTGGGGATTGTCGGCTTTCAGTTTCTTCCGCCAAGCCTCCTTGTTGCTGTCTACCGAGATGCTGATGGGTACAATCCGAATGTCTCCTTTGAAATGTTCGGCCACCTTTTCCATGTAAGGAATCTCTTCGCAACAGGGACCGCACCATGTAGCCCAAATGTCCAGATAGAGTATTTTGCCGAAGAGGTCGGATAGGTTGATAGTCTTGCCATCCATAGTTTCCAATGTGCAGTTCATTGCCTCCGCGCCCGGTATCAGGTTCTTGTTGGCGTTGTAAACCTTGTTCATCCACTCTCTGTACTTTTCGGTCTTCACAAGCTCCATAGACTTTTGGTAGACGGCTTCCAGTTCCGCATCGCAACTGTTGAAGTAACTGGTAAGCAGGTCGAGAACTGTTCTCTCCAACAGTTCGGCGTCTTTTATCTTCTCTTCGGCGGTTGTAATCATCCGCAGGTAGGAGAGCGTCCCATCGGGATTCAGGCAACTCTCTTTCCATCTTAGGAAGACCTGTGCCTTCGAAATTTCATCCAGTTCCAAGGACTCCATATACTTATTGTAGCTCGCATCGCTGTTTGGCGCTTTTCCGTTTGCCGCCAACTGCTCGTGGTAGTTCAGCATCGTATAATCGATGATTTCGTTGCAGGTGTGATTCATGAGATTGGCAAATTCCTTAGGACGTATGTCTCTGGCAGTCTTCTTGACGGAATCCGCCAGCGCGGTCAATTCGCGTTGCATGTCCGCGAAAGAGCCGTACGTATTCCCACATTTTTCCTGAAGAGACTTGCTGACCGCCTCATTGAACTTATAGGCATCTTCCAAGTCGCCCGTGAAGGTGTAATCGTTCATATTGTCCGGGTTCGCCTTCAGTTGAGTAGTGGTTCCATTTATCATAATCAGCGAATAGAAAGCCTTGTCAGGCACATACATGTATCCCATCTGGGGCGATTCCATCACTTTGGCGTAGGAGAAAGTTCCGTCAGGATGAATACGCACAGTGTCAGCTTTGCTCACACTATTGGCTCCGAACGAAACCAAGACATAATCTCCCCGGAAGCCAGTCAGTGTACCTTCCAGTTTGTACTCTTTGGCGGTTTGTGTGCAAGCGCTCAATAAGAGTGCCGCACACGAAAATAAATATGCTTTGTTCATATAGGTTTTGTTAATAGTGTTAATAGTTTTGAGTCAACGACGCATTGTAACGCACGGCGTTAGCCGGGAATGGAAGAACCCATAGGGGTGAATCTGGAGCAAGGGTGAATGTCCCGTAGTCTCCCAAGTCCCTGGTGATGGTGCGTTTGTACTTCTCTTCCGTGTTCCACCGCTTGCAATCGAAGAAATTTTCGTACGTTGCGATACACTCTATCCATTTTGCTTTCTGAAGCATAGCCATGGCCTCTGTCTCGCTCGTAGCACCCTCATCGTACAGGGTAGTGAACGGCTCATAATTCTCTACCCGTTTGGCCCGGACGCGATCGACCAATTCGAGGCCTTTCCGAATCTCTCCAGTGCGGATGTAACATTCAGCTGCCGTATAGTACATTCGGTCGCTGTTGATGCCATATTCATTGGCGGAGGTGCTCCAGCCGAAATACATCAGGCAACCTGTGGTGCCGCAAAACATCTGGGCATAAAATTCATTCCAACCACCCATCAGGTCATAGTTGATAACATAGTCGCCCGCTTCGAACATCCGGCTTGTTTCCGCCGAAAGATTCTCCATGCAAGGCATTGCACGGGTGGCACCTCTCATATAAAGGTAATTGCCTGCATAGTCGTAATCCAATGACCAGGTCATGGTCTCTACCAAGGAAGAACGATCCTCAATCTTTCCGTTCTCACTCAAGGATTTCAAGGCATAGGGAAGTGCTTCACTGTACCGCTTCATCTGCATCAGAACCTTTGCACGTACGGCATAACCGAACGCTTTGTCCGCACGCATCACATTGGTGGAATTGTTGTCCGACAATTGTTCTATGATGTCATCCGTGCAGTCGTCCAAGATATTTTGATAGGTCTCTTGCAACGAAAGCTTCGTCTTTTGCGTGGATACATCCGTGTCTTTTACATAGGGGATACCTCCTTCTTCACTGGCCGTCGCTTCGTCATACTGCTTGGCGTGAATGTTGACCAACAGCCAATGGAAATAGGCACGCATGACGTGCGCCTCTGCCATCAATTCCGTTTTGCGGCTTTCATCGCCTGTCGCCCCGGGCATCTTCTCAAGAATAACGTTCATATAGTTGATGTATCTGTATGCATCTACGTACCTTGAATCCTCCGCGGCAAGTGCCGCACGGTCTATATCCGTATTATACGTCAAGTAGGCGTAGTCCAAAGTGTTTGGTTGTGACATGGTACTTGGAATAGACATCATCAGTCCCAATGATTCGTTGCAGATGAGGCCGAGGTCCTGCACCGCATGTTGCGTCAATGAATATTCCTGGTTGAGCAACAGCTCAAGGTCTGTGACATTCTCCAGTGTGGTTTTGCCTTTGGGAACAATATCCAACTTGTCGTCACACGCGGCAGTGCACCACGTCAGCAGTGCGGCTCCGCAAGCAATCAATATATTTCTTTTCATCGTTTTCGTTTTTTACAGGTTGATGTATAGGCTCATTGTGTAACTACGCGGAGTTTTGTTCAGCGTAGACCCGTCATACGGGTTGTTGGCTTCGGGGTCGATGTCTTGACTATTGCGCGTCCAAGTCCATAGGTTGTTGGCTTGGATGCGTAGGCGCAAGGCGTTGACACCCAGCTTTTCGCAGACATACTTATTGAAGCTGTATCCCAACACGACGTTGCGCAGTTTCAGGTAATCAGCCGGAACCACGTTGGCATCCATAAAGCGTGAGTAGTTGCTGCCAATCACGTTGGTACCACCTCTATAACCATTGGCGGGATAGAGGCTCTTGTCCTCACTGCGCCAGTAATTGAGATAGCTTTGCGGCACGGCGGAGACTGAGGCGAAACGGCTATAGCCATACTGAGAACCGTCACAGGTCCAGTCATCCGAACGAACGCGCATGTAATGACCTCCGTAATAAGAGAACATGGCGGACAGGGTAAATCCTTTATAAGTCAGTTCCGGAGTGAAGTTGGCCATATATTTCGGGTCGAGACAACCACTGTAGACAACATCCTCTACTCTGAAATCCTCCGTGGTGATTTCGGAGGTATGCACGTTGTTGTCCTTGTCGTACCAACTAAAATATTGGAGATTATCCTCGTTGACCATACCTGCAAATCGGTATGAGAAGAGCGAGTGGATGGGGTATCCTTTGTGGTAAGTGTAGTATTGTAAGGCCGTGTAACCGGTAGCCGCTTCATGGTTGACTTGCTTCACCTCATTCTTATTATACGAGAAGTTGAACGAAGCGTTCACGCCCAATCCTTCACGGGAGTGAGGCCTAATGATTGCGGCGTCCAACTGTAGTTCAAAGCCGCTGTTTAACGCCTTTCCGTTATTGATGGTCAATTGGCTCCAACCTGTCGTGGGGTCGAGGTCGGTAACGGTCAACAAGTCACTACCTTCCTTGCGGTACCAATCCAACGAACCGCTCAGTCTGTTGTTCAACAGAGAGAAGTCCACACCCACATTCCACGAAGCGGTTTTCTCCCAACGCAGTTGGTCGTTTGGCGGAGTGTTGAGAGTGGCGTATTTGCTCCCGTCCAGTTCATTGGCACTGATAGTCGCTGTCAGGTAAGAAGACACGGTTTGGTCGATGTTTCCGGTTAGACCATAACTGGCGCGCAATTTCAGAGCGTCGACCCATTCGTATGGTTTCATGAACGATTCGTTGTGGATGTTCCAGCTCAGACCGGCAGACCATAGCGGGCGGCCACGGAACTCGGGGTCGGCTCCGAACAAATCCGTCTTGTCCACACGGTATGACAGTGAGGCACTGTAACGACGGTCGTATACATAGTTTCCTGTGAAGTAGAGTGAATAGAAACGGTGAAGAACGTCCGTTGTAGTGAAATCGGTACCATCGGGAGCACCATACATATAATAGTTTGAGCCCAGTAAAGAGGCTGAACCTTGCATCTCTTTCAGCAGACCGTAATTAACCAGTCCGTTGCTGTTGGTCTGTGTCTGTTCGTCATAGCCCAACAACAGGTTGCTGTAAGTGTTTGTCTTGGACTGGCGGTATTCAAATCCGGCGGCGGCTGTCACCTCGTGCCTCTCCGCAAACGTCTTTGAATAGTCCGTTTGCGCACGGAACGTGTAGTAGGCTCCTTCGGAAGTGTCCGTATTCAGACGACCTCCGTCCGGTATGTAATGTTTTATCACGCTGGAAGTTACCATTTCACCCGTGTCCCAATCTTCTTCAGTCACCAGCTCCTCTCCCGTGTAGAGGTTATAGAGGTTGCGCATTGCGTACGAGTCCGCTTCATAATAGGATTTGCTGCTATAACTGATGTCCTCATACTGGAACTGCGCGCTGACTGTCCATTCGGGAAGAATGTTCGCCGTGGCGTGTACAAAAGAACGGATGTTGGTGCGACGAGTGTTTTGGAAGTTCATGTTCAACTCGTCAAGCAAGTTGTATGTCACTGACTTGAACCCATAAGAAGAGTTGCTGAGAGACTCCTCGCCCAACCAAGTGTCGGCTTCCATGTCGGCTCGTGTACCATCTTCGTTGTACATGCTTTGGTAGGGGAGGAACGAGTTAATGCCGTTGTATCCGCCCAAATGGGTCTTGGCTCTTTCGTTGATGACGTTGGTACCAAACGAGAGGTTGAGCCACTTGGACGCTTTCAAGTCTCCCCGGTAACTGAACGTGAGTGCTTGACTGTTCTCTTTTGTCGTACCCAAGTTATCCTTCTTGAAGTTGAGTACGATGCTTGAGTTGAGAACCTTCCCTTTTGTACGGAAAGCGAGGTTGTACTGCTGCAATATTTGGTTGCGCTCCATGGCGTCTTGCCACTCCTTTCGATAGTCATTCTTGCCCAGTCGCTCCAACTGACTGTTGAGCTCTTGGTCACTGAGACCTCCCAGATAATTCTTCACCAATAGACGGCTGACAGGACTCACTGCCATAGGGTTTGAACTGTAGTAATTCACCAATCCGTCGAAGGCACTTTGGTCCGTGTCGTTGCGCATGGCATTGAAGTTATACTTCTCCAACTCTATCATCTCCGCGGCGTTGGCCCATTTATAGTTACCATAGCTCTGTCTCTCGCTGATGGTGAGGTCGGTGCTGAAGTTCACCTCCAACTTTTCGTTGTTCGCCTTTTTTGTGGTGACGACGATTACGCCATTGGAAGCCCGTGCGCCATAGATAGCTGCCGCAGAGGCATCTTTCAGCACTGTGATATTCTCTATTTCGTAAGGATTGACGCTCTCTATGGAACCTTCGATAGGCAGTCCGTCCACCACGACCAACGGATTGGTCTTTGCCTGGAACGAACCCGCACCACGGATAAGCAACGACGATTCACCCTTATCGTTCAATCCCGTATTGTAACTTACCAATCCTGGTATCTTACCTTCGAGGTTGTCCACGATGGTGCTTGCGTACCGATTGCTCATCTCCTTGGACGAAATCATCTGATAGGCACCCGTAGCATTCTCTCTTTTAAGATTCTGGTAACCGGTTACCAGTACCTCGTCCATAATCTTTGCGTCGTTCTTCATATGGATGAGGAAAAACTTCTCCTTTTGGGAGTTCACCCGAATCGCTTGGTCGCGCATACCTATATAGGAGATGCGGATAACAGGATCTTTGCCTTTGACCAACAGAGAAAACTGCCCGTCGATGTCGGCGATAGTTCCTGTCTGACTGCCTTCGAGCAGAATGTTCGCTCCCGGCAACGTTTCTCCATTCTCGTCGAGTATGGTACCGGTGATGAGTTTCGACTCCTCTCTCACCGCTTTTTTCTTGCTCAGGACTATCGTCTTCTCTACAATCTCGTAGTTAATTCCGGCCTTGTCCCAAAAGAGTTGGTCGAGTAACTGAATCAAGTTCAGCCTCTTCCCCGAGAAAGTTATCAAAGGGCAATCCTTGACCACTTGTTTCTGATACATAAACTCATATCCGGTTCTCTTCCGTAAGTCCGAAATGACTTGTTCGACAGGCTGTTCCTTGTAGGAAACGCTGTACTCCTGCGCCCATGCTTTGAATGGCGACGCCAACCAACTGACGCAGAGAAGCAGTAGAATTACAATTCTCTCTTTCATAAACAATAGATAATTACATTTGACATTCATATTTGTTATTTGATTTATCAGGATTAGTGGGATTTGTCCTTGGCGACAATCACTTTGTCACCCTCCATGTAGAACATCAGTCCTCCACTTTTCTTAAGCAACGCCAAGGCGGCGGTGAAGTCGCTGTAACGGGGTATGCTGCCCATAAACTCGATGTCGTTCAAGCTCTCCTCTTCGAACTGATAGTCGAAGTTGTACCAACGGCTCAGATCACGCATGATTTGTTTGAGGGTTTGGTTCTCAAACACGAAACGTCCCTCTTTCCAACTGGTGATGACAGAAGTGTTCACGGCTTTTACCGAAGTCGACTCATCGCTCTTGCTAAAACAGGCCTGATGACCCGGTGTCAACATCAGTTCGCCGCTCTTCTCTGACAACTTGCTGATGGACACACTACCCTCAATCAAAGTGGTGAATACCTCCTCGTCTTCCGAATAAGAGCGGATATTGAACTCCGTTCCGTAGACCTTCACCAGCTGGCCGTCTGTCTCCACGAGGAAAGGTCGTTCCTTATCCTTCGTTACCTTAAAATAGGCCTCGCCCGTGACGATGACCCTGCGTTCTGTGCAAGAGAATGTTTCCGGATAGATGAGCTTGGACTCTGAATTGAGCCATACCTCGGTGCTGTCCTCCAGGACAATCTTGAACTCGCCGCCGCGGGGTACGTCCAGACTGAGTTGTCTGATGTCCGGGACGGCCTGCGCTAAAGTTTGATGCTCTTTTATAGCCTGCTCGTTGGTTGCGCGATTCGCTCCCAACTGCACCTTCTCACCATCGCCCAAGGTCAAGGTCGCCTGTTGGCTACCCGGCTTGATGTCCGACAACAAATGCGTCCGTGCGATCTCCTTATCCGTAACTTTATCGGAGGAGGTCCATAGCTTGACAAACCCCAGGCAGATGACGAGGGCGACTGAGGCAGCGGCTACCCACGGCCTCCAAGTGACGAACGGCCTGCCCTTTCTCTCCCGGGCGATTCGTTGTTCCATCTCTTCCAATGGACGTTGCGTATTGATGACGCTTCTGCGCAGATACTCCTTCCTTAGATATCCTATGTCGAGCATGCGTGCGTACAGCCGCTCGTGGGCTTCACTTTCTCTCCGCCATTCGTCAATCCGTTGTTGCTCTTCTTCGGTGATAGACCCGACAATCTTCTTGAAAAGCAGACCGGTGATATATTCGTCGTTTTCGTTAATCATAGATGTTACAGTTGTGAATTAAGTATTTCCATCACGTTATTGTCCGAAGGACGGGCGGCATCCGCGGCGAAGATTTTGCCGTCCTTGCTGATCATGATAAATCGGGGGATGCCAC
>CAVFNZ010000020.1:25069-27668 GCA_963624095.1 Clostridium sp. CAG:217
ATGCCACTGATGCCCCAAGCCTTCATAAATTTCTGATTTTCCTCTTTGGAGAGGACGTATTGAGCCCATTCGGGTTTGTCCGTTTCCAACTTCTTCAGCCACGCCTTTTGGTTTTGGTCTACCGAGATGCTGATGATTGCTATCTTGTCATTTCCTTTGTAGTGGGCGGCCACCTTTTCGAGATAAGGAATCTCTGCGCAACAGGGTCCGCACCAAGTGGCCCAGATGTCCAGATAAAGAAACTTCCCGTAGAGGTCTGATAACTTGCATGTAGTGCCATCGGGCCGTGTCAGCGTGGGTACATAGGGCAGGTCGGCGCCCTTCTGTGTTTTTGTCAGTGCATCCACTTGTGTCTGATAGGCGGACACCAACCCCGGATAATCTTTGGCTGCTTGCTGATAACGTGCCCAATACTTGTTGATGTCACCGCTCTTTGCGGCGAAGCCGAAAAAGGCGTATGCGTTGTATTGCAGAAGTGATTTTTTGACTGCGGAGTTGGTAATCTCTTTTTGGATGATATCAAGATTCTCAAGATAATAATCGGTCAAGTCCCCTTCAAGGTTGAAAGGAGTTTTCTGCTGTGCCGACAGCCAAGCAATGGAAAGGCTGGTTCGGACGTTGATGGAGTCATTGGGATTGATGTCGGCAATGCGTTCATTATACTCGGCATAATCCGTAACTTTTTTCCCTTCTTTTTCAGCGTCGTCCATGATGAGGCGCAGACGTTGCCATCCATATTTCCCCTCAGCCAATTTCATGTAGAACGATTTTCGCTCGTTGTCTTTGACTAAGGTCAAAGCCTCCTTCACTCGCTTGTATTCACTATCCAGTAATGCCTGATATTCGGCTGTCGTTTTCGCGTTTTCGGGGTTCATGGAGAAGTACTTCATGACATCGAACGCGTTTGCAAAGACGGAGTAGAACTGGCTCAACTCTTTGTTGTCGCCTGAAAAAGAGGCTTCGACCTCTCCTTTCGCATTTTCGTATAGTTGAATTATTGCCGTCTTGCCTTTTTCAACAAATGCACCAAAACAACCTTTCTCGGTATAGATTTCCACTTCACAGGAGGGGACCGACATTCCATCGATGTCGAAACTGAAGTTCCCGTCCTTGTCGGGCTCAATGTCCTTATAGACCATGTTCTGTACGTCCCCATCCAAAGAATAGGCTACCTGCACTTCCTTTACATTGGCTTTCAAAGTCCCTTTCAGCAATTGTGCTTGCGCTTGTCCTACAGCGGCAAACGCCAGGCAGCAAAGCACGGATTTGTAAGATTTTGTTTTATTCATAGCTTCAATCAACGTTACTTTTTGTTTCTCATTTACCATAAACACGCAAAAAGGATGGTTTGGTATACGATAAAATACAATTTTTCCGCTTCGTGGGTAACATGATGGGTGAAATTTCCTACTTTTGTATATCAAAAGATGAGGAATGGAGATTTACGAGTACATATTCACGGAGTTCAAAGAGGGTCGTGTAGCTCCCTTTTATGAAAAGATGTACCCGGAATTGCTGGCTTACACTACCCGCCTGTTGGGTGAGGACTTCGCTTTTCTCTCCGAGGATTGTGTGCAGGATGCCGTGTTTCAAACCTACCAAAGAAGAGTCACGTTCACTTCCCTTTTGCAATGGAAGGTATTCATGTATACTTGTGTGCGTAACAAGGCCATCAGCGTGTTGCGCAAGGGCCAGGCCCAGCGGAACTATCAGGCTCAGTTGGATGAGGAGGATGTCTCCGTCGGATTTATAGAGCAGGAAACCATTACGCTCCTCTACGAAGCCATCAATGCCTTGCCGCAGAAATATAGAGCCATCTTTGAAATGAGTTTTGAGCAAGGCTTGAAGAATGCTGAGATAGCCCAGGCCTTGCAACTGGCTGAAATAACCGTGAAAAAGCGGAAAGGCAAGATGATAGAGTTGATACGCATTGACTTGCAGCGCAAAATGGACAAAGAGCTGCTTTGCGTCCTTTTGGGAATATTCGAGGACTCAATTTGAGCGTTACCCGTTGTCGGAGTCTCCGAATGACAACTACTCGGATATCAATACGCCACTCCCCGTCTTCGGACTTTTTTCAATGTTGTAGAACCGCTTTGTAATGTGTTCATAAAGCGGTGTCTTACAATGCAAGAACCGCTTCCTATCGGTTGCTGACAATTGTCAACAAGATGGATGACAGATGTCATAAACGTTGCTGACAATTGTCGTAAACGTTGCTGACAATTGTCATTCACTATTCCGACAATTGTCGTTCACTGTTATGACGGCTGTCAACACCCGTTTAGATACGCTTCCTTGCACCATTACATATTGCTTCTTTACGCCTTCTAATAGCGGTTTCTCATCGCTTGAATAAGGGGGTGTGCCAGTGAAAATCACCGACTGACTGAACGGATATCACCGGAATTGGTGAACGGGTATCGACCGGAATACGCACCTAACAAAAGGTAAAAGGTGTCGCAATCGTGCATTTTTTATGAGATTGCGACACCTTTTATCGCGATAGGTTGTCGCAATCGTGCATTTTTCGTAACTTTGCGACAGGTTTTAACGAATCGTTACAGTCATGAAGGGGAATATCATAGGCAGAGAATTG
>CAVFNZ010000021.1:0-27007 GCA_963624095.1 Clostridium sp. CAG:217
TTAGTCTTTCCGAGCCGTTACTTGACCTTCTTTCCGTTAATCGTCAGGTTGTTGTAGTAAACGTCCTTGGCACCGACCACGGAGTTGCCCGGGTCTTTCTCCACATTGTTGAAGCTGCAGTTGCTCACATGGATGTTCTCCACGTTGTAGCGGTCGTCATAGCCGGTAATCAGCACGCCGTAGCGGCTCTTCTGGCTCGTCACATTGTCCAGGAAGACATTGCGCACGAAGGGCGGGAAGCTGCGGTCGCACTGCTCGCGGCTCTCGTACACGAGGTTTATCTTGAGCACCGCCTCGCGGCACTGTCCCACTTCGATGTTGCGCACATAGATGTTCTCGATGACACCGCCGCGGCAGTTGTTCGTCTTGATGCGGATGACACGGTCCAGGTTGGGACTGTCCATCTTGCAGTTCTCCACGAAGAGGTTGCGGAATCCGCCGGCTATCTCGCTGCCTATCACCACGCCGCCGTGGCCGTCCTTCATCGTGCAGTTGCGCACGATGATGTTCTCGCTGGGAACGTTCCATTTGCGTCCGTCCGCGTTGCGTCCGCTCTTGATGGCGATGCAGTCGTCGCCCGTCTCAAAGAGACAGTTCTCGATGAGGACGTTCTTGCACGACTCGGGGTCACAGCCGTCGCCGTTGGGTCCGTGGTTGATGACCTTCACGTCGCGTACCGTGAGGTTCTCGCAAAAGAGCGGATGGATGCACCAAAAGGGTGAGTTGCGCAATGTGATGCCCTCCAAAAGTATGGTGTTGCAGCGGTTGAAGTTCACCATCTGGGGACGGAGACCGTCTTCGATGGTCATCTGCCGTTTGTCCATCGGTGCGAAGGTCTCGGCGTAGGCCAGCAGTTTGGCACGGCCACCGTTGCGTTGGGCTATCATACCCTCCTTCCAGCCAAAGCGTTTGGAGTCGCCGCACATGGGCCACCACGTCTCGTTGCTGCCTTGTGCGTCGATGGTCCCTTCGCCGGTGATGGCGAAGTTGCTCTCGCCGTAGGCATAGATGAGCGGATGCAGGTTGTAGCAGTCCACACCTTCCCAACGGGTCAGCACGGTAGGGGTATAGAGGTGGAGGTCGAAGACGAACTTCAGTTCAGCCTCCTTCTCCAGGTGAAGGTTCACGTTGCTCTTCATCGTGAGAGGTCCGCAGTAGTAGACACCGGCCGGCACCACTACCGTGCCGCCGCCATGCGTGCTGCAGGTGGTAATCGCCAGGTTGATGGCGTCGTGGCAGAGTTGCTCCTCGCCTTGCCATCCGGCCTTGGCCCCGAAGTCGAGGATGTTGTATACGTTGTCGCGGAAAGAGGGAGTTTGGATGCTCTCCTCTATCGCCTTACATTGTTTCCACACGTCAGCGGTGTTTTGTGCCATGACGGAAAGCAGGGCGCAGAAGGCGCTGATGAGACAGATTGTTCGTTTCATGATAGCGTTCGGTTTATAATTAATTAAAGTTACCGGGCAAAGATAACATAAAAAAACATATTTCCCTAACCGGAACTTCCAATTAGGGAAATATGTACTTATTTCTTAATAAAAACTACAAATCAACCGCTTAGAGTGAGACGCCCACGCTCAGCCACAGCTGATGGTTGTCTTCGTCCATGCCGTCATAGAATCCTTGTCGCCAACCCAGTTCAGCGGTAAGGGCCAACGAGGGTTTCAGCGGATGCAGCCAACGGAGGGAAGCTCCGTAGAGGGAGCAGCCCGCACTCTGCATCCGGTAGTTTTGCAGAAGCATCACCTTAGCGTAGTTGACCACAGCCGTACCGGCTTGCAGGTCTGCGTCCATCTTCATCTGACGGACACCCCACACACGACCTTCCACCACGTCGTTCTTAACGCGGAGGGCGGAGTTCAACGCCAAGTGTACATCCACATGACTGTATTCCATGTACTTGTCGAGCGACGAGTAGCTGTCCTTGCGGTGACGATAGTCCACGCCGGGGACTACGCTCCAACGCCAACCGGCGGTCTGTTGCCGTTCGTAGAAGAGGGAGAGCCCGGCTTGTTGACGGTTGCTCTCGAAAGCGTCCACGGAGGAGAGTAGCGGATAGAGGTTGCTGGCGGCATCGCCGAAGATGTTCTCCCTACCCGTGCGGTCCTTGCAGGCGGCTTCCACCTTGATGCCGTAGGCAGCCTGTCGGCAGCCGTGTTTCCAGGTCAGTTCGCCCCCATACTCCAAGGTGCTCGCCTCGTTCAGCTTGATGTTACCCACGTCGGGGAGTTTCTTCATGAGCGAAGCGGAGCGGAAGTAAGCCGCACCCGAGATGCCGTTTCCGCTTAGCGGCAGCAACGAAAGGGTGGCCCCGTAAGTCATGCCTTCGTAGCTGTAATTGTTGCGCGCCCCGTCGAAGCGGGTATAGCTGGTGCCCAAGCCGGTAAGCTGATAGGTCTTGGTCGTACCCGTTTCATTGTAATAGGCGATGTTTCCGTTCTGCTTGTAGCGGTGAACCTCCCCGGAGAGACCCAAGGCATAGCTGCGCAACGCATAGGTCGCGCCGATGCGGAAGTCGAGGTCGGCAGTGATGTTACGCGGTCGCGGGTCGACATCACGATACTCCAGCAACGCCTTGTACCTGAAACTCAAGCCGTATGTCCAACGTCCCGCGCGCTGCGCATAGCCTCCGTGGAAGAAGTAGGTCTCAGACTTCATGTCGCCGCACAGGCTGTCGGCCACCACATAGGGATAGATTTGCTCGTAGTCGGAGGTCTCGTTCCATTTCACGCGGGTACGCGTGCCGTTGCGGTAGTATGCCTCGCCCCACACCCTTGAGTTCTCGGTCAGGCGCACATAGGAGTCCGCCGTGACCCGGAAGCCTCTCCATCCGTCGCCCTCTTCGGCCACCAAAGGAGTGCTCTCCTTTTGGTTGTCCAAGGAGACGAAGAGGTTGGAGAGCGATGTCTGATGACGGAAGTAGTTCATCGCCGGATTCTCATAGGGAAGGGCAACAAAATTCTCCGCCAACGCAGTGTGTTGGAGCGTACGCACGGACAGAGAGGTTGTGTCCGCCCCCTGTGCGAGGGAGGACACAACCATCAGGAATAGTACTTGAATCGTTATCAGTCGTTGTTTCATGCGTCAGTGTCGCAAAGTCGACCAATCGGTCTGTTAATCGTGAAATTTGTAATAGGGGTCGGCCGACACTGCCTCGAAGTCGAGCGAAGAGTCGTTGCTGTCCTGCAACTTCTTGCCGGCTGCTACACGGCGACGGACGGACTTGCCGTAACGGCTCTCGTCCTTCGGGGTATCAGTTACATGGGTATAGCCTTTATCCAATGCCGGAGTGGTCACTAACCACTGATACTCCGAAAACGGTGAGCAGTTCACTGCATCGATAATCCAACTGTTGGGCATAGTCCAACACTTGCCCGTAAGGTCATACGTTTTGCCGTTGTATGTGTTTGTAAACTTATAGGCATAGTTGATGTAGTTGGTCGAATCCGCCATGAAAGCCTCTGCGGTGGCATACTGAGAGTCATCTATACGCAACAGGACATACGCGCAGTTTCCTTGGGTCGACAAACGGGTGATGGTCCTTGAATAGGAATAAACCTTTTCCATATTAGGCACCGCAGGGTTGTCCAAATCAAGGAAATTCGGATTGGTAGACTCGTCATACCACTCGAAATCCGCCTTGCTCAAATCGTACGACGTGCTGTTGCTGGTTGTATGATCCACTGCGCAGTCGGCCAGGAGGATGGATTCGCCCGGAGCGACATAAAGATTGGTTCCCACCGGGATGCGGTACATGAAGCGGAAAGCGAAGCGTTCGTTCATGAAGTTGGGATTCATCTCGTCCCTTTTTGAATTCGTCAACAGGTCAGATTCCGCGATAGCCAGCCCGTCGGCAAGCAGTGTGTCGTTGGAGTTGTTGTATACGCGGAGGTAGGTGTCATAGCTGTATTGTTTACCCTCCGGGGTCGCCGTGCCGGCAAAGAAGATTTCGGCAATCACGAAGTCGCCGCTTGCGTCTTCGCTCTCAGCTTCCGGCGAATAGACGAAAGAGTTGTCGGCCTGCACCGGTACGCTGGCGGTCTCCTCGGTCAGGGTAACAGCCTCTTGGTACGAGCGAAGTCCGGTGGAGGTGCGCTCGCCGTTGTTGTCATAAGAGATGGTACCGTTCATGGTGATGTTGTAGAAACCTTCGGGAACGGTAATCTCCACGGTCACGGATTCCGTGTAAGCCGTCTCGTCGGCCTTGGTATCCTTCGCTGAATAGGCCACGGACTCAACACCCGTGTTCACGTTCTTCACGATTACCTCGTTCAGAGCCACGTCCGGATTCTTGTCCGTCAGGTAGTCGGGGGCTTTCAGGGTTACGGATGTCGTTACCTTCTTCACGTCGTTGTCCTCACAAGCGACGAAACTAATACCTGCCATCAAAAGGCAGCATGCTGAAAACAATGTTCTTAATTTCATACGTCGTTTTTGTTTTATATTAAAGTTTGATATTCATTTCCATTCCGAAATAGGGGCTGGCCGCCGTGCGGCGCACCTCCACGCCATTACGCGTATAGTCGGGGACGTAGTCCACCAAGCGGTCGATGAAGAGCGACATGCCGATGTTCTTGGTAAACTCCTTCGTCACCTTGAAGTTGAGATAGGCGTAGAAAGGGGTACGAGTCTTCGTGCCACCTACACGCGATTCCCTTACCAAGTAGCGTTTATAGATGTCGTTCTTGTCCGCTTCGGTAAACGTTTTCAGTTCACCGGTCGTGTCCATATAGGCGATGGGCGTACCGTCGGTGTCTTTATTCTGCGACATGGCGTACCACTGACACTCGGCCGTGACGCTGAACTTCAGTCCCAACTTGGGCAGACTGGTGTCTATGATGAAGTTGGTATTGAAGTACTCGCGCAGGTAGTCGTCAACTTGATTGTACACGCCGACGTAAAGGTCGCTCACCGCTACGTTACCCACCATATTGGAGACGCTATAGTATTGCGGCAGGCTGTTTTGGTAGATGGTGCGGAACCAGGCGCCGTTCACCGTAAAGCGGGTGTTGATGCCTTTGAAACGTTCGGTGGCGAGTTGGAACTCGATACCTTGTTTCAGCGTACGGCTACCGTTACAGGTTTTGCTGTGTCCATCCAACTTGGTTTTCTCCTCATACCGGATAGTCTCCAGTGAAGGAGGCCCGGTGAGGGTGCTCGCGTCAATCGAGCTTTCATCATAGTCTTTATAGGTATAGGGCAGGTATTCGCTCACCGAGCGGAATCCATTCTTCATATCCTCACGGAAGTAGGTGAGGGAGAAGGTGTTCTGATGGTAGTCGAAGCCCAGACGCACCTCCCACTTCAGGTTCTTGGCGGGTTTGATGTCGTAGTTCGTCGGGTCTATGATGTACGAGACGAGGTTCACCCGGCGATACTCCTTATTTATATGGTAGTAGCTCAGCTGGGCGATGTCATGGTAGAGCGTCTCGGGATAGAGCATATCCAAGGTGGGCATCTTGGTGAGATAGCCCATGCCGGCGGTCAGGTCGATGTTCAGCTTGTCGCCTCCGAGGGTGATGGCCGGCAGTTTCCATTGCGCGTTCACGCGCGGGTCGAAGTAGTACTTGCCATCCATGGCGTAGCGACTGTCGAGGTTGAGCAGCGAGTTGGCACTTACGCCCACCTGCAGTTCAAACCGGTGTTTGCCCCACGAGGCTTGCATGCGGTCCTCCACGAAGAGGGAAATCTTCTCGGAAGCGGGGATGTCGCAGTAGCGACGGGGACGGGTGGAGTGATAGGTGGGGTCGAGCGGACGGGTGATGTCATACACCTGACCCTCGCCGTAGTTCTTGGCGTAGTTCCACTTGCCGCCTACCAACAGCTTGTGGTAGAGGAAGCCGGTCCGCTGCTCGAAGTGCGCGTTCAGCGAAGCGTACAGGTTCAGCGGCTTGCCGTCCACCGTCAGGTAGGCCATATATTTATAAGGTAGAATCTCCGCGTCGTACTCCTCGCCATCGTATTGGGTGATGTGCGTGGGGGCGATGCGGTCACGGTCGAGCACGGTGAGGCGCGACCGTTTGATTTTGTCCCACGACATGTTGGCGGAGAGGTTCAGGTCGATGCCCCGGAAGAAGCCTTCCTTCACGGGGGTTATCGTGAACAGGTTCGTCAACGCCAGCGAATGGTTGTTCGACTTGTAGCTGTTCTGCACGCCTATATCCGGGTCGGTCTTCGCCCCGTCGATATTGGCGTTGTAGGAGGCCGTCGCGTTCCAACGGATGAGGTATGCCGAGGGATACCAGCGTTTGGAGGTACGGACAGAGGTGTTGATGCGTTTGTAGTTCTCGTTGCGGTCGCGCGGGTCAGCCTTGGAGTCCATGTAGCTGAGGTCGGCGTTGAGCACGAAGTTCTGTTTCTCCCACTCCACTCCTTTCCCGGCGGCGAAGAGCTTGCCGTACTGGTCCGCCTTGAAGCGGGCCTCCAACGGTGAAGCGGAGAGTTTGCGCTTTATCAGTACCAGACCGCTGGTCAAGTCGCTGTATTGCACGGATGGAATACCGCGGACTATCTCCACGCTCTCGATGTTGTCGGTGGAGATCTGGCGCATATCCACGCCGGCGTTCACGGAGCTGCGGTCGCTGAAGTCGGAGATGTCCGCCGTGATGGCCTGCAGGTTGGCATCCACGTTGAGGGGCGTGCCGTCGATGATGAACTGCGTGCCGAGCGAACCCGTGTCATAGTTGGAACTGGAGATGCCCGCCTCGCGCAGGGTGATGATGTTCGCCCGGTTCATCACCGGATTGCTGGTGGAACCGCCGGGGAGCAGTGCCAGCAGGTCGGTGAAACTGGTCGGTTGCAGATGTTCCATCGCCGTGCGGTCGATGCGCGAGGCACTGGTGATGTCTCTCGACTCGGAGGCCGTCACCACCACCTCATGGAGGTTCTCCTCCAGAGGTTTCAGGTAGAGGGAGAGAAAGAGGTTCTTCTTGAGGGAGACCCGACGGGTAAGCGACTGATAACCCACATAGCTGACGGTGAGCGTAGCCTCATCCTTGCCGAGAGAGACGTTGCGCAGGTCGAACCTGCCCTTCTCGTCAGAGGCCGTTCCCGCCATCTTGCCATTGTCCGCCTTCACTTGTATGGTGGCGAAAGGCAGCGGCTGGCGGGTCTGTTCGTCGCAAACGATGCCCGAGACGCTGACTGAAAGAGATTGGGCCGCGCCATTCGTCGCGAATATCAGCAACCCGACAAACCAATATACTATGTTTCGTATCATATCTTGACTGTTCAGTTTTAGGCCTACAAAAGTATTTTGTTTGCAAAAACCCTACAATCGTCATATATTGGTATTTCCGTAGGGTCGCTTTACC
Source organism: Clostridium sp. CAG:217 (assembly GCA_963624095.1). Taxonomy (GTDB): domain Bacteria; phylum Bacteroidota; class Bacteroidia; order Bacteroidales; family Bacteroidaceae; genus Phocaeicola_A. The sequence goes on from CAVFNZ010000021.1 coordinate 7,314, forward strand.
TACGAATAAGTATTCTACGGCATAAAAGCGGCCTAAACGCCCCAAACGGCAGGCTACACATAGCAAAACGGTGGTCGAAACGCTTTGTTTTCAAACCACCGTCCGTATAAGATTAGAAGAAGCGAGGCTTCACGAACTTGTCCTTGTACGATGTGAAGGAGAGGATGGAGAACGAGGAGCTGTCGTCCTCCACAACCTTCTTGCGGATCAGCGAGAAGTCCGTGGCTGACAAGGCGTAGTAACAGATTTCCTTGTCTGTCGTGACGCGCACGGTCCAGTCAAACATATTGCCGAATATCAGCAGTCCGTCCTTCTCGGGGTCGTACGACTCCACGCCGGTCTTTATCACCTCGTAACTCTTGTTGAGCAACACGTAGAAGCGGTTGTCCGCATCGGTGAGGTAGCCCAAGGTCTCGCGGTTGGTAAACTCCGTGACGAACAGGTGTTTCAGTTTCAGTCCCTCGGGCAGCTCGATGGAACGCACATAGGGACGGCCTTTCGTCATCTTCACGTGGAAGAGCTTGCCCTCCTTGTCCAGTATCAGGTAGCCCTCGTCATACTCCTTGCGGGCACTGGGGTTGCCGGCAATCTCCGTGGCGGGGAAGACGAAACCCTTCTTCCGCAGCATCGAGGTGAAGAGCTCGCTCTTCTGTTCGTCGATGGAGTTGGTCTCCATCTTCACGAACTCCATGCGCTTGGAGGTGATGCGGAACACGTCGTCGGGCATGGACAGCTCCACACGTTTGGACATGCTCTCCAACAAGGGGTAGAGTCCAATCTTGGGCGCGTTGAAGTCCTGTGCCGAAGCCCGGAAGTTGAAGTTGTTCACCTGCACCTCACGCGGCGTGACGGCCGTGCCGTTGATGGTGTCCGGGAAACGCTCGTCCGCCATCAGCTGACGGACATAGAAGAAGGGCAACAGGCTGTCGGTCTGTTCCTGTGTGTAGTCGTTGCCCGACTCGTCCTGACGGATGAACTTGCCTTGGGCGTCATCGAAACCCATGGCGATGAACTCGCCCCGCAGCGTGCTGTAGATGCAGAAGGCGGACTTTGACGAAGAGGCCGTGAAGAAAGAGTAGCACCAAGGCAGCTGCCAGAGCAGCAGCAACAGGATGGTGACACCTAAGAATATCTTGCTAAAACGTATCATTGTTCTGTGTTTTATTGTTTGTTATCCGTTAATCTTGTTTGCCAATCTTGAAGCGGTTGATGGAGAGCCACGAGAAGCTGACGGTCAGCAACGTGTAGAGCACCAGCCAGGGAAGGAATCCGTTGTAGGCTTCGGGCAGGGTGGAGAGGAGGAAGACCCGCAGAATCAGCAACGACACCACCGCGTTGAGCACCCGGCGTTTCCATGTCGGCTCCAGGCAAATCCACGCTACCAACAGATAGGCTTCGACGCCTGCCAGGTACCAGGGGAGAGCGGTAAGCAACACCCGGCTATAGAGCTCCGGGGCAAGGATTCCTTGCAGATAGGCGAACATCAGGATGAAATTGGTGGCAAAGCAGAGGCAGAGTGCCACGATGCCATAGAGCAGCATGAAGTTGACCATCTTCAGTTGCGGGTAGGGCAAATGTAGCGTCAGCTTCAGGCACTTGTGGTACATCTCGGGCACAAACTGCACCACGGCGAAGAGGATACCCACCAAGAGGGGTACATACTGGAGCAGCTCGATGAAAGTGGTGTCTTTCATCAGCATGATTTCCCACACGTGGTCCACACCCTTCAGGTTGACCACCTTGTTGACGCGCAGCATGGCGTATCCGGCAAAGCCTAAGGTCGCCACCAAGGCCAAGAGCGAGTACCACCGCGTCTTGATCCATTCCTTATAAAATATAGCGTTCATCTTTCTTTCGTATTAAGCAATCAATATTTTCCGGTCAGGCCAATGAAGGCATCTTCCAGGTTTACACTCTCGCACTTCAAGTCTTGGTAGGGCACGTTGAGCGACTTGAGGCTGTTCTCCACTTCGTCCTTGGTCAGGAACGAGAAGGTCTCCAGCTCGGTGCGGAGCACCGACGGGTGGTAGAAGCGTTTGTCTTCGGGCATCGTGTAACCCTCCGGCACGGTGCAGGTGAAGCGGTGCAGGGTGGAGAGCAGCTCGTTCACGGGTTGCTGCACCAAGATGCTCCCGTAGTCCATGATGATGCAGTCATCGATGAGGCGTTCCATGTCCTGGATGATGTGCGAGGTGAGGAACACGGTCTTGTTCTCGGAGCGGGCGTAGTCGCGCAGGTAGTCCACGAAGAGGCGGCGATAGCCGGGGTCAAGTCCCAAGGAGAAGTCGTCCAGTATCAGCAGCTCGGGGTTCTGCGCCAGGATGATGCCCAACGCCACTTGGGAACGCTGACCGCACGACATGCGCGAGATGAGTTGTCCGGGAGCGACTTTCAGCTTCTCCATCAAGCCATAGTAGGCTTCGCGCCGCCACTGTCCGGGATAGAAGGCCGAGTAGAACTTCTCTATCTCACGGATGGTCATGAACTGATACTGTACATGACCTTCTATCAGCAGACCGATGTTCTTGCGCAACGACGGATGCATGTGGCTGATTTCTTCGCCGAAGATGCGACACTCGCCCGAACGGGGCTGCAGGTAGCCGCTCAGGATGTTGATGGTGGTTGTCTTTCCCGTTCCGTTCTTACCCAGAAGACCCAATATGCGTCCCTTGGGAACATTGAAACTCAGATTCTCGTAAATCATCCGCTTACCATAGTAATGCGTCAGATTCTTGCATTCAATGATGTTCTCCATTTCCGTATCTATGTCTTTATCTATATCCGTTTACCTAATCAGCCGGCAAAGTTAGGGATAATCGGCATGCCGACAAATACCAATATATAGGTATTTGTAGCCTAAAGAACGCAAGCACTTACGATGGCTCCCGAAAGTACTTACGAGGACCGATGAAAGCACTTACGTTGGCAAAGGTAAGTACTTGCCCGGAAGAGGTACAAGGCATCGTTCTTTTCACTATATTTGCGGTGTCAAAATCGGAACTCATTATACTTCTTATACTACAAACAAACTATCATGAAAAGGTATTCAATTGTTTTCATTGCATTGTGTCTGCTCGCGGTGGCAGGCTTCGCCCAACAGGCGAAATATGTTTTCTTCTTCATCGGCGACGGCATGGGCGTGAATCATGTCAACACCACGGAGGTGTTCCAGGGTGAGATGGAGGGACGACGCGACCCCTCGCTCCTGCTGATGAGCACATTCCCCTACACAACGGTCGCCACCACCTACTCGCTGAGCAACCGGGTGACGGACTCCTCCGCGTCGGGTACGGCCTTGGCGACGGGACACAAGACCAACAACGGCGTATTGGGCATGCTGCCCGACAAGAAGACAGCGGTGAGCAGCATCGGCGTGTGGGCGAAGAGACAGGGGGCACGGGTAGGTGTCAGCACTTCGGTGAGCATCGACCACGCCACTCCGGGAGCTTTCTACGCCCATCAGCCCAGCAGAAAGAACTATTATGAAATAGGCAAGCAGCTCGCCTCCTCCGGCTTCGACTTCTTCGCCGGCTCCGACTTCCTGCAACCTACAGGCAAGCGGGGCGACCAACCCAGCCTCTACTCCATCGTGGAGGAGGCGGGATACACCATCTATCGCGGATACGACGCTTACGCGAAAGGAGGGAATAAGCAGGAGAAGGTGCTCTTGCTGCAACCCGAAGGGAAACCGGCCAAGTCCATCCCGTATGCCATCGACCGCCAGGCGGACGACCTAAGCCTGCAACAGATTGTCAAGGCGGGCATCGACTTCTTCTCGCGCGACCTGTCGAAAGGGTTCTTCTTCATGGTGGAAGGGGGACAGATTGACTGGGCGAACCATAGCCACGACGCGGGGACGATGGTGCAGGAGGTCATCGACCTGGACAAAGCGGTGAACGAGGCATACCAGTTCTATCTGCAACATCCCGACGAGACCCTGATTGTGATAACGGCAGACCACGAGACCGGCGGTTTGGGCATGGGACGCGACAACATCTATGAACTGAACACCAAGGTCCTCGCACAACAGAAGATGAGCGAGCGGGTATTCTCTTCCTACCTGAACAAGCTGCGCAAGGATACAAAGAACAAGGTTACTTGGGAGATGGTTCAGAAGGCGTTGAAGGAGAACTTCGGATTCTGGGACGACATAAAGCTGACCGCCAAACAGGAGGATCGGCTGAAGCGGGTCTACACGGAATCGTTCAGCGAAAAAGAGGTTGCCCTGAAAGAGAGTGAGTACCAGAAGGACGAGCCGCTGTCGGCAACCGCCATCGCCATCCTGAGCGAACAGGCGTTGCTGGGCTGGACCAGTGGCGGACACACCGCCGAATGGGTGCCCGTGTTCGCTATCGGTGCCGGTGCGAACCTCTTCTGCAAGCGGACGGACAACGCGGAGATTCCACGCATCATCGCCAAAGCGGCGGGATATATCCCGGAATGACCGCAAGGGGTCATCAGTCGAAGGTGACGTAGTGCGACAAACGTTTCAAGTCTTTCTCAGTGAACACCTCATAGGTGGAGAGCTGGGAAAGACTTTTCAGTTTGCCGAACTTACGCCGGTGTTCCACAATAGCCTTCGCCTGATAGAAGTCGAGATAGGGGTGACTGCGCAACCGCTCCACGTCCATGTGATTCACCCTCAACGGCTGACGCGGCGGGGTGGCTACGCGGAACCAGCTGTGAACGGAGTCGGGCAGTGATTCTATCTCCCGCAATTGCTCCACGGCATAGAACCCGCCCAAGCGGGTGCGGCGCGCCACTATCTGCCGGGCGTATCCGCTTCCGATGCCGGGTATGCGCTTCAGTTCGGCCGTGTCCGCCCGATTGAGGTCAACGACCGTTCCCTCGGGGTATTTCTCCACCCGTTCCCATCGACGGGGTTGAGGGGCTGCGGTCACGCGCGGTGGCGGTAACGTGTCGGCCTTGCGCCTCTTCGGTTTGACCACATACTCCTCCCCTATCACGATGTAAGGTTTCAGCTGCGCATACTGCTCGGCAGGGAGTCCGTAGAGCTTGGCGAAGGACTCCACCGTGCGGAACACGCCGCCCTTGTCACGATAGCGAAGGATATTGCGGACGATAAAGGAAGAGAGCCCCAACCGGGAGAGTTGCAAGGAGTCGGCCTCGTTGGGGTCGAACTTAGAGAGGAGAGGCGTTTGCTGAGGGGTCTGGTACGTTCGCCGATAGCCCTTTCCACGGCTTTTGTCTCCTGCCAGTTTCGCCAACGCGGAGTCCAAGCGGACACTGTCCGCGTAGACCAAGGGTGGATCGGGAGAGCCGATAAGACCCAACCGGCAACAACACAAGGTCGCGGCCAGGAGTGCCACCAATACGGACAGCACCATGAGCCCCCGGCGTTCGGACTTCGAGAAGTAGAAGAACCAGCCCTTCATCCATTAAAAGAGGCCGAGCTCATTGAGGAAGACAACAGCGATGGCCACGGGAGCGACAAACTTCAGGATGAACACATACAGTTTGAAGAAGGGAACCCGCAAAGTGCCTCCGTTGCTTATTTCATCATACAGCGTCTTACGGTCGAGCTGCCATCCGGTGAAGATGCAGATGAGCATACCGCCTAATGGCAACAGTATCTTGGCCGTGACGAAATCGAACAGGTCGAAGAAGCCCAAACCGCAGACGGTAACCTGCTGAAGCACGCCCAACGAGAGTGAGCTGAGCACGCCCAGGAAGAGGCAAAAGCCCGTCACCCACCTCGCGGCGGCTGAACGCGAAAGGCCAAACTCCTCGTGTGCAAAAGCCGTTACCACTTCATGGATGGAGATGGTGGAGGTGAGAGCCGCCAACGCCAACAACACATAGAACATCACGGCGAAGACCCACGCCAACACGGGCATCCCGGCAAAGGCTTGCTGGAAGACGTTGGGCAACGTGATGAAGATGAGCGAAGGACCCGCGTCGGGACTGATACCCACGGAGAAGGCCGCAGGGAAGATAATCAGTCCGGCCAGAATGGCCACCATGGTATCGATGGCACCCACGCCCAAGGCGGTGCGGGACAGGTTGGTCTCCTTACTGAAATAGGAAGCGTACGTACAGAGGCAGCCCATGCCCAAGCTCAAGGAGAAGAAGGCTTGCCCCATGGCACCGAAGAAGACACCGCTGTCTATCTTCGAGAAGTCGGGCTTCAGCAGGAACTCCAGTCCCTTGGAGGCGTTGGGCAGGGAGATGGAACAGCAGGCCAATATGACGACGAGGATGAAGAGCAGGGGCATCAGCACGTTGGCGGAACGTTCAATGCCTTTCTCCACGCCTTTCACCACCACGAAATGGGTGAGGAACATGAAGACGCAGAGCCACAGCAACGGTCGCCACGGGTCTTGCGAGAAGGAGACGAAGGCTTGCGTAAACTCTTCGGGTGTCTGCCCGGCAAATCCTCCGCAACCGGCCTCAACGATGTACTCCAAGGTCCATCCGGCAACGACGGAATAGTATCCCAGAATCAGGAAACCCGTCAGCACACCCATGTATCCGACCCAACGCAAGGGGGACTTGGGGGAGAGGATGCGATAGGCTCGGGCCGTATTGGCGCGCGAACGCCGACCGATGGCAAATTCGGATATCATGACCGGCATACCCAAAAGGAGCACACAGGCTATATAGACCAGGATGAAGGCCGCACCACCGTGCTGACCCGTTTCATAAGGGAATCGCCAGATATTTCCCAAACCCACGGCAGAACCCGCCGCCGCCAATATCGCAGCCAGCTTGCTGCCAAAATTCGCTCTCTCCGCACTCATTGTTCTTTACTGTCTTGTTACTATGTTCCTTGGTGTCCGTCCGTTCGCTCCGCACCGTGGAAAGGAACATCCCGTTCCATGCGGACGAATTGAAAGTTTCACCGTCCTTATTCTAATGATTCCGCAAATGTAGCAAAAGAAATGTTCCATTCTCACTATCCAAGGCACAAATATCGGAAGAGGAAGAAAAAAGCGGGCGTTCCGACCGCTTGTCGGGGAAATAGACTATCTTTGCCAGTCCAAAACAACCTGTTACCGCTATGACAACTTTCCTCAAACGCTATCCGCTGACCGTCTTGGTCGTGTGCGCCATCTGTCTCCTCTCGCTCTGCAAGATGCCGGAGACGGAGTTGGACGATGTTCCCTTCATCGACAAGTGGACACACCTGATTATGTACGGCGGATTTTGCAGCGTCATTTGGTTTGAGTACGCCAGACACCATCGTCCCGTGGTCTTGCGCCCCCGCCTTTGGCTGACCGTTCTGTTCCCATTGGCCCTCAGCGGATTAATGGAGGTGCTGCAGGAGTATTGCACCGAAACCCGCAATGGCGACTGGCTGGACATGGCCGCCAACAGCGTGGGCGTGGCATTGGGTACGGCCTTGGGCTATTGGGTCATCGTCCCCGTGGTACACCGGTTCATGAAGAGATAGGCCGAACGAAAGAAAAGCGGATTTGTACATACCCGACAGACGGGTAAACACAAATCCGCGAACTTATTGGCTACGAAGCGAAGAGCGTTGCCAACCCTTGCGGGTTATCCCCAAACGGAAAAACAAACGATGGCGATAACGGCCAGAACAATCAGTCCGATGAAGATGCCGTTCACCACTTTCTCAGCTTGTTTTTCCTGACGTTTCTCACGAACCTCGCTTCTTTTGACTTTTTTGGTACTCATATAGCATTATATTTAGGTTGTTAACTTTCTGAATCAGAGAACTCCATCAAGTAGGCTTTGATGAACTCGTCAATCTTTCCGTCCATCACCCCGTTCACGTCGGATGTCTGGTAGTTGGTCCGGTGGTCCTTCACGCGGCGGTCGTCGAAGACATAGCTGCGGATTTGCGAGCCCCACTCAATCTTCTTCTTGCCGGCCTCTATCTTGGCCTGCTCGGCCATGCGGTGTTGCAGCTCTTTGTTGTAGAGGATGGAGCGCAGTTGGCGCATCGCGTTCTCCTTGTTCTTCGGTTGGTCACGCGTCTCGGTGTTCTCGATGAGGATTTCCTCTTCTTCACCGGTATAGGGGTCTTTGTACTGATAGCGCAAACGCACGCCGGACTCCACCTTGTTCACGTTCTGTCCACCGGCGCCACCGGAACGGAACGTATCCCACGACACGCAAGCCGGACTGATGTTCACTTCGATGGAGTCGTCCACCAACGGGGTGACAAACACGGAGGAGAAGGAGGTCATGCGCTTGCCCTGCGCATTGTAGGGAGAGACGCGTACCAACCGGTGCACGCCGTTCTCGCCTTTGAGGAAGCCGAAAGCGGAGTCGCCCATGATTTCGAGCGTCACCGACTTGATGCCGGCCTCGTCGCCCTCCTGCAGGTTGGCGATAGTGACCTTGTAACCGTGCGTCTCGCCCCAGCGCATATACATACGCATCAGCATGGAGGCCCAGTCCTGACTCTCGGTACCACCCGCTCCGGAGTTAATCTTCAGCACACAATCCATCTGGTCGGCCTCCTGGCGCAACATGTTCTTCAGCTCCAACGCCTCCACGGCCTTGAGGGCTTTCTGATAGGCATCGTCCACCTCGCCCTCGCTGACCAGCTCGTCCTTGTAGAAGTCGAAAGCCAGCGCCAGTTCATCTGCCAGCACCTTCACTTCGTTGTAGCCGTCTATCCACGCCTGCAGCGTTTTCACCTTCTTCATCTGCGCCTCCGCAGCCTTGGCGTCATCCCAGAATCCCGGGGCTTGGGTACGGAGTTGTTCCTCCTCCACCTGTATCAACTTGGCGTCGATGTCGAGGTAACGTTTCAACGCGTCGACGCGTTCTTTTATATCCTTGAGTTGTTCTATTGTAATCATGTCTGCAAAGGTAACGGAAATCTTAGAAAGGGAAGAGCAATGGCAGCACAAAAATCAGGTTGAAACAGTTTTACGGTTTATACATTATATAATAGGTAAACAACGGACAAGCGGCATCAGTCCGCGTACATCCTGTCAATCTCCTTCGCATAGTTCTGATAGAGCACCTGGCGACGGATTTTCAGCGTGTTGGTCAGCTCGCCCCGCTTCATGCTGAAAGGCTCGGGCAACAACGTGAACCGCTTCACCTGTTCGTAGTGCGCCAGCTGTTGCTGCAGCGTGTCGATGCGGTCCTTGAAGAGCTCGATGACGGCCTCCTGCTGAAGCAAGTCCGGGAGGTCGCGGAAGGCGATGTGCCGACTTGCGGCGTACTCCTCCACCAGTTTGTAGTTGGGGATAATCAGTGCCGACACGAACTTGCGCTGGTCGGCGATGACCGCTATCTGGTCGATGTAGCGGTCCACCACCAGTTTGCTCTCTATGGCCTGCGGAGCGATATACTTGCCGTTGGAGGTCTTGAAGAGGTCTTTCAACCGGTCGGTAAGGAAAAGGATGTCTCCCCGCAGACAACCCATGTCGCCCGTATGGAACCAGCCGTCGGCATCGATAGCCTGTCGGGTAACAGCCTCTTTCTTGTAGTAGCCCTTGGTGATGGTCTTTCCGCGCAGCAGAATCTCGCCGTTGTCGCCTATCTTCACCTCCACACCGGGCATCACCCGACCTACCGAACCGATGACATAGTGGGGCAGGTCGTCGCACGACACCGTGGCGGTGGACTCCGTCAGTCCGTAGCCCGCCACCATGTTGATGCCGACCGAATGGACAAACTCCTCCACGGCTTGTGGAATGGCGGCACCCGCTGTCGGGAAGAAGTTGCCGTTCTCGATGCCTATCGTGGTCTTCAGGAGTTGGTAGGCTGTCTTCTCGTAGAACTTGTATTTCAGGGTCAGCCACATGGGCGGCTCCTTGCCGATGCGCTTGTATTCGAGGTTGTAGGCGCGACCCACCTTCACGGCATCCTCAAACAGCCAGCGTTTCATGCCGTTGGCGGTGTGTATCTGTTCCAGCACCCCGTCATAGACCTTCTCCCAAAAGCGGGGAACGGCGCACATGCAGGTAGGATGTATCTCCTTGATGGTCTTCTGGATGTCCACGGGACGGAGGTTGACACAGATTTCGCACCCTACCACGAGGCAATAGTAAATCCACGCCTTCTCGAAGATGTGCGTCAGCGGGAGGAAATTCATGATGACATCCTTGTCGGTCAGGTTGGTTAGGCGAATCCGGTGGATGCGGAAAGCCTCGTTGTAACAGGAGTGGTGGAGCATCACGCCCTTGGACTCGCCCGTCGTGCCGGAGGTGTAGAGGATATTGGCCAAATCGTCCGTGGTAGCTCCCGCCGCCCGTCGTTCCACCTCAGCCAGCTTCTCGCCCGACGCATCCAGCTTCAGGAAGTCGGAGAAGAAAACGGAAACGCAATCCTCGGGATTGCGCTGAACGGCAGGGTCGAAGATAACGACCTTCTGCAACGAGGGACAGAGGCTATGGATGCGGTAAGCCACGTCGTACTGATATTGTTCGCCTACGAACAGGTAGCGGATGGAAGCGTCGTTGACGATATACCGCACCTGGTCTTCGGAGCTGGTGGCGTAGAGCGGAATGGTGACCGCCCGGTTGGCGAAGGCCGCAAAGTCCATGTAGAGACACTCGGGCTTGTTCTGTGAGAAGATTCCTATATTTTCCTGTACTTCCACGCCCAACGCGTAGAGCGCGCAGGCGGCCTTGTCGATAACGTTCGAGAACTGCCGCCAAGTGACAGGTATCCATTGTTCGTTCTGGTAATCACGGTAACGAAGAGCCACACGTTCTTCATACTTGTCGGCTTGCCGCCGGATAAGCGCGGTTAATTGAGGAGTATTACCCATCATCGTTGTTTTAAATTCGGTACAAAGATAGTACAAATCGAATGCAGAATATCAAGCTTGCTTGAAATATTATGCTGAGATGCAGTCTATCTTCCCCTTTTCTCCGTACATTTGCCGTAAATTAAGCGTAGAAAGGATGATGACAGACATAGAAGAGCTGACCGGTGAAGCGGTGCGCTTGCTGAAAGCGTTGATTCAGACCCCCTCCGTAAGCCGGGAGGAAGAGGAAGCGGCCAATGTGCTGCAGGAGTTTATCGAGGAGAGTGGCGTACTGACCAACCGGAAGGGCAACAATGTGTGGTGCGTCAGTCCGATGTTCAACCTCAACCGCCCCACCATCTTGCTGAATTCGCACATCGACACCGTGAAGCCGGTAGCCGGATGGATGAAGAAGCCCTTTGAACCCACCGAGATTAACGGGAAGTTGTATGGATTGGGGAGCAACGATGCGGGTGCCAGCGTCGTGTCGCTGTTCCAGGTCTTCAAGGAGCTCTGCAAGAGCGAGCAGGCGTATAACCTTATCTTCCTGGCTTCCTGCGAGGAAGAGGTGTCCGGCAAGAATGGCATTGAGAGCGTCTTGCCTATCCTCCCGCCTGTCACGATGGCCGTGGTGGGCGAACCCACGGAGATGCAGCCCGCCATTGCGGAGAAGGGACTGATGGTGCTGGACGTGACGGCTTACGGCAAGTCGGGACACGCCGCACGGGAAGAGGGGGACAACGCCATCTACAAGACGCTGGCGGACATCGAATGGTTTCGGGACTATCGGTTCGACAAGGTTTCGGACCTGCTGGGACCCGTGAAGATGAGCGTCACGCAAATCAATGCCGGCACGCAACACAATGTGGTGCCCGACCGCTGCACCTTCGTGGTGGACATCCGCAGCAACGAGCTCTACTCCAACGAGGAGCTTTTCGACCTCATCCGGCAGCACATCCGGTGCGAAGCGCAGGCGCGGTCGTTCCGACTGAACTCGTCACGCATCGACGTGTCGCATCCCTTCGTGCAGCGTGCCGTGGCACTCGGACGCATTCCGTTCGGCTCGCCCACCCTGTCGGACCAGGCGTTGATGCCCTTCCCGTCGGTCAAGATAGGACCGGGACGTTCGTCACGCTCCCACACGGCGGACGAGTATATCGTGCTCCGTGAAATAAGCGAGGCCATCGAACTCTATCTGAAGCTGTTGGACGGTCTGAAAATCTGACAAGGAGATTCCGTAATCAATCGTCCGCGTGGGGAAGGCGACTCTTCCAGTACCACTTCTTCCACGCGAACGACCGGCGCATCACCGGATAGGCCGCGTCGTCGTGGTTCGAACGAGCCTCGTAGTCGAACGCGGAGTGACCTTTCGCCTTGTATTCGAGCCAATAGAGGATGTGGTACATGAGGAACGGCAGAACCGCGAAGAACGGAGAGACGAACACGCAAAGGACTGCGGCGGGTATGACAGAGACCCAAAAGCACTCGGAGTACTGCTGACGGTGTATTTTCATCTCCAGAGAAGTGCTCATGGAGAGGAAATTGGATGCCGTAGTGAATGAGATACCGAGCAGGGTAATGTAACCCTTCTCTTTCTTCTTTTTTCCTCGAAGAATAAACTTTGCCAAGCGACTATTGTAGACGATCATACCTTTATTTTTCATGTAAGCGACACCCGCCTCGCTAACCACTGAACAGGGATGCATAGCGAATGTCAAAATAATGGCGACAAAGGTATAACATTATTTTAAGTATCAAGCATTACCCCCCCCCGCCGTTTATCTTATTTTCACATATTTAACTGTGCGAAAGGTTTTCATGCATCGTTCCTATCGGTCCAACCACACTTCGGGGTTCAGCTTGGTAGTCTCCTTGCGAAGCTGGAAGTGGAGCACGGTGTTGCCCGTCGCGTCGGTGCTGACGGTACCAATGGTCTGCTTGGTGTCAACGTGCTGGCCGCGCTTGACGGAGGCAGACGCCAGGTTGCAGTAGACGGAGATGTACTGACCGTGGCGGACAAGGACATTGGCCATGCCGTTGTACTGGAAGACGGCGGACACCTCGCCGGAGAAGATGGCACGCGCCTTGGCTCCTCTCTGGCCTTTGATGTCGATACCCTTGTTGTCCAACTTCACGTATTTGAGTCCCGCCACCTCGTGCGTGCCGTAATGGCTCACGATGAGGTACGGACCGGTGATGGGGGGCGGCAGCTTGCCGCGGTTCTTCTCGAAGGTGCCGGAGAGCTTACGGTCGCTCACGTTCATCTCGTAGGCATCCATCTTGCCCGGTTTGCCCTTGCCGGCACCGCCCGTCTTTGTGCCGCCTTTCTTGGTCGTACCTGCGGTGGCATTCCCCTGCTCGCGCTTCCTTGCGGCAGCCAGTTCCTGTTCTATCAACCGGTCTATCCGGTTGTTGAGTTGCTGAGCCTCTCTGCGCTTGCGCGCTATCTCGTTCTGCAAGCCCTTCTGTTTCTTCTGCAAGTTGGAGACCAACGTACGCTGCTGTTTCTCCTGTTCCTGCAGCTTCTCCTGTTCCTCCTCTTTCAGGGAGAGCAGTTTGGTCTTTTCCCTCCGCGCCCGTTCCTGCTCTTTCTTCTTCTTGTTGAGCTGTTCCTGTTTCTTCATCACCTCTTCGCCTTGTATGCGTTGGTAGGTGGCGTACTCGCGCACATAGCGCAGCCGGCGGAAGGTCTGGCTCAGCGTCTGGGCGGAGAAGATAAACATCAGCTTCTCCTGTATGGAGCGGTTCTTATAAAGGTATTTGACGGAGGCTTCGTACTTGTTCTTGTTTTCCTTCAACTCCCTCTTCAGTTTGTTGAGTTGCTTCTGCAAGCGGTATATCTCGTTGTTCATGGTCTTCACGTCACGTTCTATCTGCCCAATCAGTTTCTTGCGGGTGGAGATTTGGCTGGTGAGGAGCGACAGGTCGTTGAGCTGGCTCTTCACGTCCTTCTTGGTGGAGAGCAGCAATGACTCTGAACGGGAGATGTCCTCCTGCAACTCGCCCCGCCTCTCTTCCAGTTCCTTGATGGTCTTGTTGGTCTGGGCGGGAAGCAGGTTAAGCGACAGCAGAGCGACAATCAGCAGCAGTATCCGTTTCATGGCTATAGTTTCAATAAGAGTTTAAGCAGCTCATCGGTGGTCACTTGCCGGTAGCGGCCGGAGACTTTCGTACGGGTCTCCCAGTCGGCGTCGGCGCGCACGTTGCTCAGTCGCAACGTGACGGTAGCAGGGCGTTTCAGTCCTTCAAGGTCTATCCGCATCTTTCCGGGGAACGGCTTCGTTTCCACCGGAGTGAACTCCTCATAGTTCCAGTTGAGCTGATAGGGCGGAACGGCACTTATCTCGGTCTTCCGCAGGAGGCCGTCCGTCAGCGACGTGAAGAAGCGGGTGGAGAACAGGCGGGTCGACTTGCCCGTCAGCACGGCCTGGTCGGTCTCCTTGGTCACGCGGAAGGCTTTGCTCTCCTCCGCCGTCACCGGGGTGCCGCCGGGGAGGAAGAGTTCGTTCCAGAACAGGGCCTGCAGGGTGTAGAAGTTGACACCCGCCTCGTGGAGGAAGTCCAGGTCGGCGTACGAGACCCGCACATATTGCTTGTTGACGCGGTCCACCACCAACACCTCATCGGCGGTAAACTCGATGCGGGCAGCCTCCATCAGCCCGAAAGCGACCAACGAGAGTTGTATCACATCGTTGCGTTTCATGCGGAGATTGCCGCCCAACGAGAGCTGTTTGCCGTTGGCATCCAGGACGAACTTCATCTTTCCCGTGAGAGACTCACACGTCAGGGCGTTGTCTATCACTCCGGAGACGAACGCGGCACCTTCGGCACCGCTCAGGCTACCGGAAGTGAGACCGCTCTTGGTCGTCCTGCACGACACCAAGAGGAGGACGCACAACCCCATCCAACCATATTTCATGAACGACTTCATTCCGCGATATATCTTTTTAGTTTTATCTTCTTTTCCAACGTCCTCGACACATGGGTCAAGGCGGCCGCCCGTCGCCAGTATTCGAGCGCGGCCTCCTTCTCGCCGCAATGGTAATAGATGTCGCCGCAATGCTCCAGCACCACCGAGCTATCGTCGCCCGCCCCGTTCTTGATGGCCTCGTCGATGTAGACGCGCGCCTCGGAGTAACGGCCTTTCTCGAAGAGTATCCAGGCGTAGGTGTCGAGGTAGGTGCCGTTGTTGGGCTCCGCCTTCACGGCGCGGTAGCTCATCTCTTCGGCCTTGTCGAGCTGTCGCTTCTCCAATGAGAGGTAATAGGCGTAGTTGTTGAGGGCACTGGTGCTGGCGGGGTTATAGACCAGGCTGGAGTCGTACGCCGCGAAAGCCTTCTCCTTCTCGCCCTCCAGGTGATAGATGTCTCCCGAGATTTCATAGAATTGGGAGATGAGTTTCTTGTCGCTCTCCGGGGTCGCCTGCTTCAGTCCCCTTTGGAATGTCAACAGGGCCTGTATCTTCCGGTCCGACTGGTAATAGGAGACTCCCAGGTAGTAGTAGAACTCCAGTATGTCGGGGTTATAGTCCAGGGCAGGGCGACAGATGCGGATGGCCTCGTTGTAGTCGTCCTTCTGCACGGCATAGCGGAGCAGCTCCAGCCGGGCGGCGGTGTTGTCGGGCTCGATGGAGAGGATGTGGTTCAGCACCGGCTTCAGCACCGACTCGTCCATCCGCTTGGAGAGGAGATACTGCACGCAGAGCATGCTCAAGTCGGCCTTGTCGGTCTCCTGCGCCATCAGTTGGCGGAAGAACGACATCACTTTCGTGGTGTCTTGCTTGGCCTGTTCGGCCCGGATAATCGCCAGGCGCATCATCTCCAGCTTGGCGGAGGTTTCCAGCTTCGGGTTGAGCAGCACGGTATCCATCTGGTTGCGGTAGAGCGAGTCCTGTCCGCTCTTATCGTAGTAGGAGGCCAGCAGGAGCTGCGCCAGGGTATTGTCCGGCTCTTCGCGGAGCATGGACTGCACGATGGTGTAAGCCTCATCGAGCTTGCCGTTTTCGAGGTAGGCATTGCCCAACAGGGATTGGTAGTGCAGGTCGTTGGGGTACTCCTTCACCAGGCTCTCTATCTCCGCAAAGGCTTTTTCCTTGTCACCGAGGTTTTGGTACATGCGGAACTTCTCCATGCTAATCTGCTCCGACTTGCCCTCTTTCACTTCCAAGCGGTCCAGGGCGTTCACCACGTCGGCATAGCGTTCCTCGCGTCCGTACAGGTCCACCAGGACAACCAGTGCTTCGCTGTTCTTGGGGAACTGCTCGGCTATCCGCTCGTACGCCTCTATGGCTTTGGCGGTGAGGCCGCGCCGCTGATAGAACGCCGCCAGGCTCTGCCTGTACCAAAGGTTGTCGGGCGACAGGGCGACGGCCTTCTCCAACAGCACCTGCGCCTCATCGGGCTGGTTCAGGTAGAGGCGGAAGTGGGCCAGCTCATAGAGCACCACGGCGGAGCTGGGCTGCAGTTCGAGGCACCGGTTGTAGAGTTCATAGGCGGTGTCGTACTCGCCCTTCTGCTTCACGCGGGTCGCTTCGAGGAAGAGGTAGTCGAACTTCCGCTGCGCTTCGTCCGTAAGCACCGTCTGCCGTTGCACGCCGCCCCTCTCCTTCCGCACGGATGTCCGGGAAGAACCGCAGGCCGCGCACAACAGCGCAAGGGCCATCAGGCAACCGCTCCACCAACTGTATCTTCGCGTCATCTTCTTATTGTTTACCGGTGTGGCCGAATCCGCCCGCACCGCGTTCAGTCTCTTCAAGTATCTCCACTTCGTTCCACTCCGCCTGTTCGTGACGGGCAATCACCATCTGGGCGATGCGCTCCCCGTCTTCTATCACGAAATCCTCGTTGGAGAGGTTGACGAGTATCACCCCCACCTCGCCCCGATAGTCGGCATCGATGGTGCCGGGCGTGTTGAGTACGGTAACTCCCTTCTTCAGGGCCAGTCCGCTACGCGGGCGAACCTGCGCCTCGTAACCTGCGGGCAAGGCCATGAAAAGTCCCGTGGGCACCAGGCAACGCTGCAAGGGTTTCAGCACGATGGGTTCACTCAGGTTGGCACGCAAATCCACGCCCGCCGACTGCGCCGTAGCGTACTGCGGCAGGGGGTGTTTCGACCTATTGATTACTTTTATTTCCATATTCTTACGCTAAGATGATGCGAAAATAAACATTTTCACCTACACACGCCGTAAGAATTAGGCTATTTTAATTGATAAACGTACCTTTGCAGCTCCAAATAGGAACAGCCATGATGAGAAGAGCGTCAATCATTACCCTCTGTACACTGCTGATAATCGGCGGAGTGCAAACGTCGCGCGCCGGAGAGCCCGAGACGCGCAACGTGAGTGAAATCGTCAACACCCTTGCCCAACGCATCAAGTTGAGCGGATACGCCCAGGCGGGATACGATTACTACAGCGGCGAGGAGGGGAGCAACCAGTTCCGCGTCGCCCGCGTCATCCTCATGGCGGACGCCCGGGTGAACGACCGCATACGGGCTTACGCCATGTACAACTTCCGCTCCTCCTCGCTGCTCGAACTGTGGTTCAGCTACCGCCTCAGCAACCTCGTCAACATAAAGGCGGGACAATTCAAGACCCCGTTCTCCATCGAGAACCCCATCTCGCCCACCCTGCACGAGCTGATTGGCTGCTCGTCGCTCGTCACCTCCTACATGATTGGCGGCGGCAGCGGACTGATGATGAAGGGGTCCACCGGCCGCGACATCGGACTGACGGTCTACGGCGACCTCTTCGGCGGAGCCTTGAGCTACGACCTGGCGGTGATGAACGGCGCGGGGCGCAACAACTCGGACGACAACCGGCAGAAGGACTTCGTGGCACGGCTCAGCTGGCATCCTTGGAAAGGACTTACCGTCAGCGGCTCCGCACTGAAAGGTACGGGCAACATCGCCGTGCGCAACGAGGCGGGAGCCATCGTGAGCGACGCGGCCGACATCAGCGGGTTGAAGGCGAACGGCAACTTCCGCCGCGACCGCTACGCCATCGGGGCGGAACTGAAGAGCCGACAGCTGAACCTGCGTTCCGAATACATGACGGGCAAGGACGGGGAGACCGACAGCAAGGGATTCTACGCCACAGGCTCCGTGAACAATGTCGTCAGCCACCTCGACTGGATTGTCTCGTACGACCATCTCGACATCTGGTCGGGCAGGACGAACCGCTACAGCACCGGCCTCCAGTATTGGTTCTACCCCAAGTGCCGCCTCCAGATAGGTTACGGGCTGACCAAGCCCGCCGGAGAGAAGGAACAGCACGCCCTGCTCACCCAAGTGCAGGTCCGGTTCTGAGTTCCCACCAAATTTTCAGGACGTAAAGTGTCAATATCCACCAAATGTTTTCTGATGATTGGTCAGTGAGCACCAAATCTTTCAAGGGGAATACGGATAGATGATGTCCCTACCCCATTGACATAATCTCGTCGGGATAGTAGATTCTGCCGGCATCCGGACTCTTCGGGACAGTCCTCAGGAACAGGGCGTAGTGCAGCTGGCGACCCTTGGCGAAGGGAAGACCCTCGGCAATGGTCTGCAGCCGTCGCAACTCCTCCTTGGCATCGATGTGTTCCTGCCACTTGCACTCCCCTATGAAGAGATGGTCGCCCTCGAACGACTCGGCCACGACATCCAACTCCGCCGGCAAATACTTTTGTTGCGATTCGTTGTAGTACGCGCCCCACCAACGTCTCGCCATCCGGTACATCACGCCATCCGCACCGTTCGCACTGATGTAGTTCCTGCACAGCTCTTCCCAGACGTGACCGTAAAAGTCGTTCTCGGCACGCTCGAACATGTTCAGAACCGCCGCGCTGTTGCCCAATTCTATCAGAGAGCGGTAAGGCACGACGTAGCGGTAGTGGAAACGCAGCAAGGGGTCAGAGATGTAATACAACCCTTTCTTGCTCTTCAGCTCGTTTTCGCCAAAGGGAATCTCCTTATTGATAAACCCGAGCTCCCTCAGCCTGGACAATTGCGAACTGATGTCCGTAGCCTGCTTCTCGGCACGCGAAGCTATCTCGGACATCTTGCTCGCGCCGTTTCCTATGAACGACAGGATGGAAGAAGCCTGGACGGTATCGCGCATTTCGTCGTACAACAGCTTGGAAGGCTCGTCGTACAACGTCCCCTCGGGACTCAACATCAGGTTCTCTATGGCTTCGTGAAGGTCTCCGTAGTTCGCGCGCAGTTCCCAATACCTGGGTACTCCGCCCCACACGGCATACTCCCGGACAGCCTGCTCCGCGTCGCATTCCAAGGCCTGGCCGACAAACGCGGGGGCGATGGATTTCATCTTTATGATTTCATCGGCACGGCCATAAAGCGGCTCCCTGCTGTCGAGCACGAAGCCCTGCATCATCTGCTGGGACGAACCGCACAAGATGAGGTCAAACTTCAAACGCTTACTGTCTATCAGCTTCTGCAGGATAGAGGGCAAGGCCGGACAACTCTTCACCAAATAGGGAAATTCGTCGAGACAAACCGCAATGCGGCGGTCTATCGCCCTGTTCAGACTGACGAGAAGCGATTCCCAATCCGGATAGCTCGCCATGCTGAAGCCTTCTATTGTCATGTCCACGGCAAGGGAAAACAACTGGCGTTGACTCGGCTCGGAGGTTCTGTCAGCCAGGAAATAGATGTCACCCCTGTTGAAGTCCATCACCCGCTTGATGAGTGTGGACTTGCCAATCCGCCTGCGTCCATAGACCACTATGAACTGCGGCTTCTCTCTTTGCAAAGACTGCTGTAGCCGTGCCAGCTCTTTTTTCCTGTCAACGAATTCCATGCTATCGATAAGTTATTACGCAAAGATAGTGCAAATCGAATGCAAAATATCAAGCTTGCTTAATTATTTTGCTGAGATGCAGCCTATCTTATTCAAAGGTACATCGTTTTAACTCTCCAAACAAATCTTTCGGAAAGATTATGTTCCTACTTTATAATATTTCTGCTTCATAATTATTCCCGGCACACCGCGGGG
>CAVFNZ010000022.1:0-6517 GCA_963624095.1 Clostridium sp. CAG:217
TTCTTAGCCTTCAGGGCTGCCAAGCCGTTCTGCTTGTCGGCCTTCCATGCGTCGAACTTGGCCTTGGCCTGCTCTTCGTTGAACGCGCCTTTGGCTACGCCGCCCAACAGGTGTTTCATCATGTAGACACCTTCTCTTGAGAGGATGTTGCGAACCGTGTCGGAAGGTTGTGCGCCGCATTTTACCCAATACAACGCGCGGTCGAAATTCAAATCTACTGTGGCAGGGTCGGTATTAGGGTTATAAGTACCGATTTTCTCAGTAAATTTACCATCACGTGGTGCTCTTACGTCTGCAATAACGATTGAATAGAAGGCGTAACCTTTGCGTCCGTGTCTTTGCAATCTGATTCTTGTTGCCATTTTCTTTTAATTGTTTTTTATTGGTTTATGATTTGAATAATGCTAATAACCCGTATTAGCGGCCGCAAAGGTACGGCTTTCCGTTCAGTAAACCAAATGTTCGCGTCCGTTTCTTTCATTTATTTCCGTTTATTCCCGTTTATTTCCCTTCTTCCTCGGTCTTCACGCGCTCGTCGTGCGACCATTGGAGGGGAAAGGCTTCCTGTAGTACCTTGTTTTTCAGTAACGCGGGGAACTTCGGATGTTCGGCCAGGAACTTCTCCAGTTCGCCGTAGGCCGTTTCGCAGGCGTGTCCGCCCAGCAGGGCGTAGGCCCAGTTGGAGGGGAAGAAGATGTCGCCCGTGCGTTGCACCTCGGGCATCAGCTCCAGTCCGGCACGGAGGTATTTGGCGGCGTAGCGGTCGCGCAACGGGTGGTTCAGGTAGTAGAGCAGACTCTGCGCATAGGGTTCCACGCGCCGGTTCTCCGCCTGCTTCAAGCTCTCGAAGAGGGAGTCGAGCCGCAGGGTGTCCGCCGTGCAGGCGCGGCTGATGAAGTCGAACTGTTTCAGCCGGTCGGGGTTCTGGATGCGGCTCCGTTGCGCGGCGAGTATCTCTTTCCCTTTGTCCGGCAGGCGGATGGCCAGTTCGTAGGCGGCGTTGGTGTAGTCGTTCTCGCCCCAATAGTCGTTGTCGCCTTTTTGCCAGGTGCGGTAGTAGGCTTCCACGATGCCGGGGACCGTCATGAGGGAACGGAGCCGGCGTTGCAGTTGCAGGCGCGCGGAGAGGTCGGGCAAGGTCTGCGACAGGCGGTAGAGCTCTGTCTCCAACGTTTCGCGGTAGGGCGTTTCGGCGTTGGCGCAGATGCCGCCGAGGTAGCTTGTCAGTGACGAGACGATTTGCGGGTTTCGCTCTTCGGCAATGCCCCGCAGGAAGGAGTCCGCCAATCGTTTCGCGTCACCGAAGCGGTGGTGGAGGTAGCCCTCGTAGAGCGTCATGAGGACGGATTGGCGGGTGATGTCCTCGTCCAACCGCTGCCAATGGTCGAGCAGGTAGGCGAGGCTCGCCTCGTCGGGGACGAAGTATCCGTAGCCTTTGCCGTCCGTGTTGGGTACAATCGCGTCGGGCTTATATAATAAGGTATAGCTTTGCTCTTTCCGTGACAGGCTCACCTTCACCGTGTCGCTCTGTTGCCCGTGGAGGGTGATGACCGTGAACTCCTGCGGCCAAACCAGTCCCCGGCCGTACGGGTCGTCCTGCTTCACGGTGAAGCCGCTTTCCGTGGGCGCGAGGCTGATGGTGGGCATTCCCTTTTCCTTCACCCACACCTGGCTGAAGGTCTTGAGGTCGAAGTCGGTCTGACTGTCGAGTATCTCCACCAGGTCGTCCCAAGTGGCGTTGTTGTAGGCGAACTTCTGCAGGTAGAGGCGGATGCCCGTGCGGAAGGCTTCCGGTCCCAGTATGTCCGCCATCTTGAGCATCACCACGGGAGCTTTGTTGTAGATTATCTGTCCGTAGACGAGCCCCGCGTCCTTCAGGTTGTCCAGCGGCTGCTGGATGGAGGTGGTCCCTTGCGTGCGGTCCTCACTGAGGGCGGCGTCGTAGAAGGTGCGCAGATTGTTGAGCCGGTGGTTCACCTCGGGGAACAGCGGTTCGGTGATGAGGGCGGCGAAGTAGTTGGCGAACACCTCCTTGGTCCATACGTCGTCGAACCAGTCCATCGTCACCAGGTCGCCAAACCACATGTGGGCCGTTTCGTGGGCGATGAGGCTCGCCCGTTCCAGCTCTTCGTCGGGCGTGGCGTGTCCGTTGAGGAACATCCGGCGGTCGTTGTACAGCGTGGCTCCCGTATGTTCCATCCCGCCGAACTGGAAGCCGGGCAGGATGATGAAGTCGTACTTGGCGAACGGGTAGGGGATGTCGGTGTACGCTTCGAGCCACCGCAGCGAGGCGAACACCTGGTTGAAGATGGTGTCCAACTGCTTCAGCTTGGCGGGGTCCGTCTCCCGGTAGTAGGCCGATATGGTATGTCCGTCACGCGTGCGTGTCTCCTGTCGGAACTTGCCGGCGACAAACGAGAAGAGGTAGGTGCTCAGCGGTTCCGTAGGCATGAAGACAACCTCTTTCCGGCCATCGTCCGTGTCGGCCTGGCTGTGGACCATGGTGTTGGAGACGGCCACCCACTGCTGCGGAACGTTGAGCCGCAGCGTGTATTCCGCCTTCAGGTTGGGCTGGTCGAAACAGGGGAACAGGGTGCGCGCCCGGTCCGGCACCAGCAGCGTGTAGAGGTAGTCGCCGTTGCGGTTGAGCGACTGGTCGCCGGCGATGAATCCGACGGTCACTTCGTTGGCGCCCTCTTTCGTGTAGCTGTCCGGGATGAAGAGGTGCTCGTTCCGGTAGTCGATGTCACGCTCCTTGAGGGTGACTCCGTTCACGCGGAGCGAAACGAGTTGTTCGCGCGCTCCCTTGAAGTCCACCACGATGGGCAGCTTCTCCTTCTGTGTCACCTCGATGGTGACGTTCCCCGTGACCACTTCGTTCGGGCTCTCGGGGATGTGGAAGCTGAGGCGGTAGCGCAAATCGGTGAGGTTCGCCTTGCGCCAGTCCGCCAGGCTCTTCTCCACGCCCTCGTTGAGGGCGTTGCCGGGCAGTGCCGCGCCGCGGTTGCAGGCGGTGAGGCAGAGCAGGCAAGCCGCGCAGCAGAGCGCGCGGCTTACGGTGCGGATTATTGCCTGTTGAGTTCTCTTAGCCATTTCTCCAGTTCTTCAGTCCATTGCCGTTTGTAGAGGAAGCTGTCCTTGAAGCCGAAGCCGTGTCTGCCGTTCGGGTAGATGTGCATCGTCGCCTGAACGTTGTTCCTTATCAACGCCTCGTAGTAGCGCAGGCTGTTCGCGGGCGGCACGGAGGTGTCGTCACTGGCCAGCACGAGGAAGGCGGGCGGCGTGTCGGCCGTCACCTGTCGGTCGTTCGAGTAGAGCTTGATGTCCTCCTCGGAAGGGTTCTTCCCCAACAGGTTGAGGAACGACCCCTTGTGGCTGACGGCCGGGTCGTAGCAGATGACCGGATAGAGCAGAATCTGGAAGGCGGGACGCGTCTCCGCGGTGAAGTGCGTGGCTGCCGTTGAGGCCAGATGGCCTCCCGCCGACGCACCCATGATGCCTATCCTGTTCACGTCCACGTTCCACTCCGAGGCGCGCGCCTTCACGATGCGGATGGCCTCCTGCGCGTCGCTCAGGGGCACCTCCTTGTGTCCGTTGGGCATGCGGTATTTCAGCACGGCGTAGGTGATGCCCTGCGCGTTGAACCAGTCCGCCATGTTGAATCCCTCGTTCTCCATGGACAAATGCACGTAGCCGCCGCCCGGACAGGCAATCACCGCCATGCCGTTTGGCTTGGCCGCCGGGAAGACGTAGAGCATCGGCTCCTTTACGTTGGTAGGCCGTCCCGGGCCTTTCAGGCTCTCCTCCTCCGTGATGCCGTTACTGTTGGGTGCTCCGTTGGGCCACACCTTTATCTCAATAGGTTTCTGTGCCTGCAGCGAGAGACCCGCCAGCATCAGCACGCTCAAAAACAGATTTCTTGTTTTCATGATACTGTTCACTGTTTATCGGTTCGTATTATTTGCTTAATTTCATGCTCGCCTTAACCATGTAGGCAATCAGGACGGCGTACATCACCAGGGAGAGAACCTCGCTCCACGGGTTCTCCAACCAAGCCGCGTTGACGAGGTCGATGCCGCCGAAGCGCATGGCCGCGCTGACCACTCCCATCAGTGCGCCGCCGGCGATGAATCCCGAAGCGAGCAGCGTACCCTTCTCGCCCCGCTCTTTGTTCACCTGCTCGTCCTTGCTGCGCGTGGTCACGTACCAGTTGATGGCTCCGCCCACCACCAAGGGGATGTTGAGCTCCAAGGGGATGAACATTCCCAGCGCGAACGCTAAGGCGGGGACTTTGAAGTAGGTGAGGACGATGGCCAACAGGGCGCCGATGCCGTAGAGCAGCCAGGGCGCGCCCACGCCGCTCATCAACGGCTCGATGACGGCGGCCATGGCGTTGGCCTGCGGGGCGGACAACTGGCCGCTCGTGAATCCGTAGGTCTGGTTCAGAATCATGATGACACCGCCCACCGTGGCGGCCGATACCAGCGTGCCGAGGAATTTCCATCCCTCTTGCTTACGGGGCGTGCTGCCCAACCAGTAGCCTATCTTCAGGTCCGTGATGAAACCTCCCGCCATGGACAGGGCGGTGCAGACCACTCCACCCATGATGAGGGCGGCCACCATGCCGGCGGTGCCCGTCAGTCCCACGGCCACCATGATGACGGAAGCCAGGATGAGGGTCATCAGCGTCATGCCCGAAACCGGGTTGCTGCCCACGATGGCGATGGCGTTGGCCGCTACCGTCGTGAAGAGGAAGGCGATGACGGCCACCAGGACGACGGCCACCACGGTATGGAGCACGTTGCCTTGCATCACGCCGAAGTAGAAGAACAGGAGTACCAACAACAAGGTAAGGATGGAACCGAAGGCGATGATTTTCATCGGGAGGTCTTTCTGCGTGCGTTCCGTAGCCTCAGTGCCGGCACTCTTGCCCCGCATCTCCTTCGACGCCAGTCCTACCGCGCTTTTGATGATGCCCCACGAACGGATGATGCCGATGATGCCCGCCATGGCGATGCCGCCGATGCCGATGCTCTTGGCGTACTTGGTGAAAATCATCTCGGGCGACATCTCCGAAACGGTGCAGGTGATGCTCGGGTCCCACATGTTGAGTTTGTCGCCACCCCATATCAGGGAGATGCCGGGGATGATGACCCACCACACGGCCAGGGAACCCAGGCAGATGATGGAGGCGTACCTCAGGCCGACAATGTAGCCCAAGCCCAGCACGGCGGCTCCCGTGTTCACCTTGAACACCAGCTTCGCCTTCTCCGCCACCATCTCGCCCAGTCCGCACACGCGGGTGGTGAAGTTCTCGTTCCACCATCCGAAGGTGGCGACGATGAAGTCATAGAGTCCGCCTATCAGGCCGGCGAACAACAGCGGTTTGGCCTGGCTGCCGCCCTTCTCGCCCGAAATCAGCACCTGTGTCGTGGCCGTGGCCTCGGGGAAGGGGTATTCGCCGTGCTTGTCCTTCACGAAATATTTGCGGAAGGGAATCAGGAAGAGGATGCCCAGCACGCCTCCCAACAGCGAGCTGATGAACACCTGGAAGAAGTTGACCGTCATCTCGGGGTACTTGGCCTGCAGGATGTAGAGGGCGGGCAGGGTGAAGATGGCTCCCGCCACAATCACTCCGGAGCAGGCTCCTATGGATTGTATGATGACATTCTCGCCCAGCGCGTTCTTGCGCTTGGTAGCCCCCGAAACGCCCACGGCGATGATGGCGATGGGTATGGCGGCCTCGAAAACCTGTCCCACCTTCAGTCCTAAGTAGGCCGCCGCGGCCGAGAATAAGACGGCCATGCCGATGCCCCAGAGTACGGACCACAGGTTCACTTCGGGGTAACTCTTCTTGGGCGACATGATCGGTTCGTAGGTTTCCCCGGGTTCCAAAGGACGGAAGGCGTTCTCCGGCAACCCTGACTTTTCTTCTTCTTGTTTCATAAATTAAGTATTTTATAGGTTTTTACTTGCTCATAATCAGACGCATGACGACCATACCCTCCGCCGCTTGGCAGTCGGTCGGCATCCCGCCCCTTTGATAATTGAGCCAAAAGTATGAAAAAATGTTTCCGCCCACAATGTTTTCTTCCAAAAATAGGTGTTGCGTATCGAATATTTATCGTACATTTGCAGCGATATTGTAACCTCCAGTTTGCAAAATGACCGATAATATAGAACATTTAGGTACTGTGGAACACATCAACGGGCGGCATATTCAGGTGCGGATAGAACAGAAATCCGCCTGTTCGGCGTGCGCTGCCAAGTCCCTATGCCACTCATCCGAAAGCAAGGAGAAGATTATTGATGTCTACGACTCCGACGCCGCCGTCCGCGTCGGCGACGAGGTGACGGTCTGCGGCACCGTGTCCATGGGGTTGCAAGCGGTGGTGTTGGCGTTTGTCGTGCCTTTCGTCGTACTCATAGCCGCCCTGTTCGTGGCCTACCTCGTCACGTCGGGCGACGAACTGCTGTCCGGCATCGCGGCCATGCTGACGGTTATACCTTATTATAT
>CAVFNZ010000022.1:6527-26124 GCA_963624095.1 Clostridium sp. CAG:217
TTATTATATAGTGCTCTATTTCCTGCGGCGCAAACTCACGAGAAAATTTTCATTTACTATAAAACCTAATAAATAACTAACTTATGAATTTAATTCTAATAGCAGTGATTTCGTTGGGAGTCATAGGGCTGATCTCTGCGGTCATCCTCTATGTCGCTTCAAAGAAGTTCGCTGTGTATGAAGATCCGCGAATCGCTCAAGTGGCCGAAGTGTTGCCCCAGGCAAATTGCGGAGGATGTGGTTATCCCGGTTGCTCGGGTTTTGCCGGCGCGTGTGTGAAGGCGGGCTCGCTCGAAGGAAAGCTGTGTCCGGTAGGTGGCCAGCCTGTCATGGCGAAAGTCGCCGCCATTTTGGGATTGGAAGCCGCTGCGACGGAACCGAAGATCGCGGTTGTCCGTTGTAACGGAAGTTGTGAACATCGTCCCCGCACGACCGTGTATGACGGCGTGAACTCTTGCGCCATCGCCAACGCCACCTACGGAGGCGAGACGGGCTGTACGTTCGGTTGCCTCGGATGCGGCGACTGCGTGGCGGCTTGTAAGTTCGACGCCATCCACATGAATCCCGAGACGGGTCTGCCCGAGGTTGACGAAGAGAAGTGTACGGCTTGCGGCGCCTGCTCCAAGGCTTGTCCGCGCCACATCATCGAACTCCGTCCGAAAGGCAAGAACAACCGCCGCATGTACGTGCAGTGCGTCAACAAGGATAAAGGCATCATCGCCAAAAAGGCCTGCGCGGTTTCCTGCATCGGATGCGGAAAGTGCGTGAAGGTTTGCCAGTTCGAGGCCATCACCCTGGAGAACAACCTGGCCTACATCGACCCGCTGAAGTGCCGCTCTTGCCGCAAGTGTGAGGCTGAATGCCCGCAGAGCGCCATCATCGCCAAGAACTTCCCACCGCGGAAGCCGAAGGCTGAGGCCGCTCCCGAAGCCGCGAAGCCCGTGGATGCACCTGTGGCTAAGCCCGAAGCACCCGTGGCTAAGCCGGAAGCACCCGTGGCTAAACCGGAAGCACCTGTGGCTAAACCCGAAGCCGTGAAGCCTGAAGCCGCACCTGTGGCTAAGCCGGAAGCCGTAGCTCCTGCGGCCGAGACTCCGGCAGCCAATGCGGAGAAATAATTAAATGGAATATTAAAGAAATAAAAGATAACAAAGTGAAGACATTTAGAATTGGTGGTGTACATCCATCAGAAAATAAATTGTCCGCCGGAAAGGCAATCGAGACCTTGGCTCTGCCCAAGCAGGCCGTGTTCCCGTTGTCGCAGCACATTGGCGCACCCGCTACCGCTATCGTGAAGAAGGGCGATGTAGTGAAGGTGGGCACAAAGATAGCTGAGGCTGGCGGTTTTGTATCGGCACCGATTTTCTCTTCCGTATCGGGTAAGGTAAACAAAGTAGATACGGTCATTGATGCCAGTGGTTATCGTAAACCTGCGATATATATAGACGTGGAAGGCGACGAGTGGGAAGAGTCCATCGACCGCAGTGCCGACCTGAAGCGCGAGTGCAACCTGACTCCCGAGGAGATTGTTGCCAAGATTAAGGAAGCCGGAGTTGTCGGCATGGGTGGAGCCTGCTTCCCCACGCACGTGAAACTCTGTCCTCCTCCGGGATGCAAGGCGGAGTGCGTCATCATCAACGCCGTGGAGTGCGAGCCTTACTTGACCGCCGACCACCGCTTGATGTTGGAGAAGCCCGACCAGATTATCGTGGGCGTGTCCATCCTGATGAAAGCCGCTAAGGTGAACAAGGCGTATATCGGCATCGAGAACAACAAGCCCGACGCCATCAAGCTGATGACGGAGAGAGCCGCGAGCTACGCGGGCATCGAGATTGTACCCCTGAAAGTGAAATATCCGCAAGGCGGCGAGAAGCAGTTGGTGGATGCCGTCATCAACCGCCAGGTTCCCGCGCCTCCCGCAATCCCCGTCAACGTGGGAGCGGTGGTGCAGAACGTGGGTACCGCCTACGCCGTGTACGAAGCCGTTCAGAAGAACAAGCCGTTGTTCGAGCGCATCGTCACCGTCACGGGCAAGTCCCTGAAGAACCCCTCCAACTTCCTCACCCGTATGGGTACACCGATGAGCCAGCTCATCGACGCAGCAGGCGGTATGCCCGAGGATACCGGTAAGGTGATTGGCGGTGGCCCGATGATGGGTAAAGCCTTGGCCAATACCGAGGTGCCTATCTGCAAGGGTAGCTCCGGCGTGTTGCTGATGAACGACAAGGAGGCTTCGCGTGCCGAGGCCCAGCCCTGTATCCGTTGCGCGAAGTGCGTCAGCGCCTGCCCGATGGGTCTGGAGCCCTACTTGTTGGCGACCCTCTCTTCGCTGCAAGACTGGGAGCGTGTGGAGAAAGAAGACATCACGTCATGTATTGAGTGTGGCTCGTGCCAGTTCACCTGTCCGTCCCATCGCCCGTTGCTGGACTACATCCGCATGGGCAAGACTACGGTGAACGGAATCATCCGTGCTCGCAACGCTAAAAAATAATATCGAATCGTTATGGCAAATAAATTAATCATATCATTGTCTCCGCACGTACATGGCGGCGACAGTGTGCGGAAGAATATGTACGGCGTACTCATCGCCTTGATTCCCGCGCTCCTTGTTTCCTTCATATTTTTCGGTTTGGGAGCCATCGTGGTGACATTGACGTCGGTCCTGGCCTGCTTGTTCTTCGAGTGGGCTATCACCAAGTTCATCCTCAAAAGGGAGAAGTCTACCATCTGTGACGGCTCGGCCATCATTACCGGTGTGCTGCTGGCCTTCAACTTGCCCTCCAACCTCCCGTTGTGGATTATCATCATCGGCGCGCTGGTCGCTATAGGCATCGGCAAGATGACCTTCGGCGGTTTGGGATGCAACCCCTTCAACCCCGCGTTGGTGGGACGTATCTTCCTGCTCATCTCTTTCCCCGTGCAGATGACCAGTTGGCCCAAGGTTGGCCAGTTAGGCAGCTATCTCGACGCGGAGACGGCAGCCACTCCGTTGGCCTTGATGAAACAAGCCGCTCTCGGCGACGCTTCCGCATTGGCCAACCTGCCGTCGGCAATGGACATGTTCATCGGCAACAACCCCGGATGTATCGGTGAGGTGAGTGCCCTGGCCCTGTTGATAGGACTGGTCTACATGTTGTGGCGCAAGATCATCACATGGCACATCCCGGTTTCCATCCTCGTTACGGTGTTCCTGTTCTCCGGACTGATGCACCTGGTTAACCCCGAGGCGTACGCGGCTCCCGTCTATCATCTGTTGAGCGGTGGTTTGATGTTGGGCGCCATCTTCATGGCTACCGACTACGTCACCTCGCCGATGACTCACAAGGGAATGATTATCTACGGTGTGGCCATTGGCTTCCTCACCGTCGTAATCCGTCTGTTTGGCGCGTACCCCGAAGGTATGTCTTTCGCTATCTTCATCATGAACGCGTTCACCCCGTTGATCAATACATATTGCAAACCTAAAAGATTTGGGGAGGTGGTAAAGAAATGAAAAAGTTAGAATCTTCATTGACAAACATGGTTGTCGTGTTGACCGCGGTAACCGTTATAGCCGGCCTGTTGTTGGGTTACGTCAACCAAGTGACGTTGGAACCGATTGCTCAGGCTGAAAAACAAAAGTTGAACCAGGACATCGCCGTGGTGATGCCCGAAGGGTATGACAACAATCCGATTGAAGATACCGTTACGGTGAAATTGGATGGTGAGGAGTACAAAATATACAAAGCGACCAAGGGCGGCGAGTTCATCGGTGCTGCCGTAGAGGCTCAGTCTAAAGAGGGATTCGGCGGTCTGCTGACCGTATTGGTGGGTTTCGACAAGGATGGTAACATCAAAGACTACTCCTTGATGAAACACGGCGAGACCCCGGGCTTGGGCTCGAAAGCCGCTGACTGGTTCAAGGAAGGAAACAAAGGAAGCATCATCGGACGCAATCCCGGTGAAGGCGCGTTGACCGTAAGCAAGGATGGAGGCCAGATTGACGCCATCACCGCTTCCACCATCACTTCGCGCGCTTTCCTGAAAGCCGTGAACAACGCCTACGCAGTCTATGCCGCCCAGAAAGGCCAGCAGGTGGACGTGCAGAGCGGTGCCACGCGGCAGGCAGGGAACAATGTTGAACAAAACTAAAGAAAGGAGCGAATTATGAATAACTTGAAAGTATTGATAAACGGTATTGTAAAGGAGAATCCGACATTCGTCCTCCTGTTGGGTATGTGTCCTACGTTGGGTACCACCTCTTCCGCCATCAACGGTATGGGTATGGGTGTCGCCACCATGGCGGTGCTCATCTGCTCCAACTTCATGATTTCTCTCATCAAGAACTTGGTGCCCGACATGGTGCGTATCCCCGCCTATGTGGTGGTCATCGCCTCGTTGGTTACCATCCTGCAGATGGTGATGCAAGCCTTCGTCCCCGGCCTCTACGCCACCTTGGGCTTGTTCATCCCGTTGATTGTGGTCAACTGCATCATCTTGGGCCGTGCCGAGGCTTTCGCCGCCAAGAACTCACCCATCCCGTCCATCTTCGACGGTCTGGGCATCGGTCTTGGTTTCACCATTGCCCTGACACTGCTCGGCAGCGTGCGCGAACTTCTGGGTACGGGCAAGATTTTCGGCTTGGACATCTTCCCCGAGAACTACGGAATGCTTATCTTCGTGTTGGCTCCGGGTGCCTTCCTCGCGTTGGGCTACCTGATTGCCATCGTGAACAAATTCAAGAAAGCGTAACTCTTAATTAAAGAAACATATGGAATACTTATTGATATTTATCACCGCCATCTTTGTGAACAACATCGTGTTGTCACAGTTCCTTGGCATCTGTCCGTTCTTGGGTGTCTCCAAGAAGGTGGAAACGGCTATGGGTATGGGAGCGGCCGTCGCGTTTGTGCTGACCCTCTCCACCATCGTGACTTTCCTTGTGCAGAAGTTCGTGTTGGACCCCTTCGGCCTGTCCTATCTGCAGACTATCGCTTTCATCCTCATCATCGCCGCCCTTGTGCAGATGGTTGAAATCATCCTGAAGAAAGTGTCACCCGCCCTCTACCAGGCATTGGGTGTGTTCCTCCCGTTGATTACCACCAACTGCTGCATCCTTGGTGTGGCCATCCTGGTTATCCAGAAGGACTTCGATTTGTTGACAGGTGTCGTTTACGCCTTCTCCACGGCCCTCGGTTTCGCCTTGGCACTGATTGTCTTTGCCGGCATCCGCGAGCAGCTGAGCATGGTGAAGATTCCGAAAGGCATGCAGGGAATGTCCATCGCGCTGATTACGGCCGGACTGCTCTCCATGGCCTTCATGGGATTCTCCGGAGTGGACAAAGGTTTGAAGGCCTTGTTTGGCTTGTAAGAAATTAGTCATAGACAACAAATATTAATCAAAGTTGTGGCAGACGTAGTGTTTGCCACAACTTTTTTGTTTAAAGCTACAGCGATTCCATACTTATTCATTACTTTTGCTTACTCAAAAAGTAATGTGATAAATAAGAATTAAACTAGAGTAAGAATGAAAGGGAAAATCTTAGTTACGGGCGGCACCGGGTTTATCGGTTCGCATACCGTGGTGGAACTTATCCAGAGCGGTTATGAAGTAGTTGTTGTCGACAATTTGTCCAACTCCAAGGCGGAGGTGATTGATTCCATCGAGGAAATAACAGGCGTGCGTCCGGCATTCGAGCGGTTGGACTGTCTCGACTTTGAAGGACTGAACCGTGTGTTCTCCGAGTACAAGGGCATCAACGCCATCATTCACTTTGCGGCCAGCAAGGCGGTAGGAGAGTCGGTGCAGCAACCATTGAAATACTATCGCAACAACCTCGTTTCGCTCATAAACCTGTTGGAACTCATGCCTAAGTACAACGTCAAGGGCATCGTATTCTCTTCTTCTTGCACCGTCTACGGACAGCCGGACGTGTTGCCTGTGACGGAAGACGCGCCTATCAAGAAAGCTGAGTCCCCCTACGGCAACACCAAACAGATTAACGAGGAGATTATCCAAGATACCGTGAAGTCCGGATCGCCCATCAAGGCCATTCTGCTCCGCTACTTCAATCCGATTGGCGCCCATCCGTCCGCAAAGATTGGTGAGCTGCCCAATGGCGTGCCCATGAACCTCGTGCCGTTCATCACGCAGACCGCCATGGGCATCCGCGAGAAACTGAGCGTCTTCGGCGATGACTACAACACGCCCGACGGCTCTTGCATCCGCGACTACATCAACGTGGTCGACCTGGCCAAGGCCCATGTCGTTGCCATTGACCGCATGCTCGGCAATAAGCAGGCCGAACCGGTTGAAGTGTTCAACATCGGCACCGGCCGCGGACTCTCCGTGCTCGAACTGATTCACGCTTTTGAGTCCGCCACGGGCGTGAAGCTCAACTACCAGATTGTGGGCCGTCGCTCGGGTGACATCGAGAAGGTCTGGGCCAACCCCGAGAAAGCCAACAACGTGTTGGGCTGGAAGGCCGAAACGAGCATCGAGGACACCTTGCGCTCCGCATGGAAATGGCAGCAACATTTGCGTGAAGCCGGCATCCAATAAATGAACCAAGGCTCATGCTTCCGTGCAAGCGGTTGCATCCGCCAACGCAAGTACTTACAAGTGACAACGTAAGTACTTGCGTTGGCGGATGTAAGTACTTGCATATTCCCTGATGCCTGTCTATGGAGATGGAACAAGATACATACAAGACGATAGCGCGGCTTTCGGAAGCTGTCTACACGGAGAAGCGGAGCAAATTCCTCGCTTTCGCCATCCCCGTGGACTCGGTGGACGAAGTGAAGACGCATGTGGATGCGTATCAGAAGAAATACTATGACGCGCGCCACGTCTGCTACGCCTATATGATAGGGGCTGACCGCACGGTTTTCCGCGCCAATGACAATGGCGAGCCTTCCGGCACGGCGGGCAAGCCCATCTTGGGACAAATCAACTCCAACCTCCTGACAAACATTCTGATTATCGTGGTGCGCTATTTCGGTGGCATCAAGTTGGGCACGAGCGGACTGATTGTGGCGTACCGCACGGCGGCGGCTGAAGCCATTGCCAATGCCGAGTTTCTGGAGAAAACCGTGGACGAGGAAATCTCTTTCGCGTTTGAATACCCTTTCATGAACGACGTGATGCGCATCGTCAAGGAAGAGGAGCCCTCCATTGTCGTCCAGTCCTACGACACCGGCTGCCTGATGACCCTCCGCATCCGGCGTTCGAAGATGAACCGCTTAAAGGAAAAACTCTCCAAAGTGGAGACGCTACGGCTCACTTAGCGGTCTGCATTACCTCATGCCGAACGACAGGGGAAAAGCCGTGACGTAACTCTATACCTCATCCATTCGTACCAGCTTACCGGCTACGAACTGCATGATTATTTTATGCAGCGTTGTGCCCTGACGAAGGGCCTCTACCTTTGGAGCTTCGGCATATCGTCTGATTTGGTCTTCCGCTTCTTTCCACTGCTTTTCCGCCTTTGACAGCTCGTCTTTATCCGGCTTCGCCTCATAGTCCTTCTTTGAAAGCACTTTCAGCTCCAAGATGTAACTATGCTTTGTGGCGTAATGAGTAAGGTCGGGCAAGAGGAAGAAATCGCAATAGCCGTGATTCAACTCCAATTCCGGGGCCGTATAGTAATAGTTGCTCATGTTCAGATATGCCATGAAGAAACCCTGCAAGTTGCGTTCCGACTCGATACCGTCCCTAACAGAGGAAACATCCTCGTAAGCCTTCGCCATTGCCCCCAATGCCTCACGCCATTTGCCCTCCAGTGCCATATAGGTAAACAATATCTTCATTTGAGTCAAGTTGACCGCGTTTTCTTCCTGAAAGAACCGCAGCAGATACTCATAGTATTGTTTGCGGACGTTGTTATTGGGAATACCCAATACGAACATGTCGCCAAAAGTATCTTTGATGGTCAGCATGCCATAATAGAACAGCAGGCTGGGAAAAATCTCCTGATTGGTCAGCTCGCTGGCAGGGAAACTCTCCACCAGATTCGCCACAATCTGCCCCGTCTCGGCTATCGTTCGGATGATACTCTTGCGGTCGCCATCCAATCGGTCCAGCATGAGCAGCTGTCCCATCTTGGCATAATCAGTCTTCGTGTTGGGGTCTAACATCTGCTTAGGAGCTTCCCCCTTATCCATATAGTTACGAAGATAATAGAGCACCATGTCGCAATTGAACACCTTGCTTTGAGTATGCAATGCGTCCTCTGAGAAGCAATAGTTGTCATACCAGGGCTTCATCTCTTCTATCATTGCCTCGATGTCGCCGTTGGCGGGGATGCTTCCACTGTCCTTGTAATAAGCGAACATTTCCCTCACTTCTTCCGTGGAGAAGCCCAACATTTGGTTGAATTCCGGCTTGGTGGAGATATGCCATCCGATGTTGAAACCGCTCGTTACGTCATCTAAGGTGACAGGGCTGACACCGGTAATAAAGATACGCTCGAACATTCCCTTGAATTTCTTGAAAACATCACGATAGAAGCCGTTGGCATGGGTTATTGCCCAATACACTTTTTCCCCTTGTTCGCTGAGCACGGTGTTGGTGAAGTTGTCATACTCGTCTACGATGAGATAGAGACGTAAACCGAGTTTTCTCGACTCGTCGTTGATGAGGTTCAGTTTCTCGCCTGCATCCGTGGAGGCCAGCACTTTGTTGACGAAACCCTCGCTATAGAAATCATGGTAGAGGTCCACGAAGCTATCCAACTTTATACAGCAGTAACTGTTGAAGTTTTCTTCCAACTTTTCGATACTTCCCCCGACATACGAGAAGTCCAAATGCAATACCTGGTACTTTCCTTGCAATGGTGTAGGGTGCTTGCCTATCCAAAGATTCCCGAAGAATTCCTGAAACTGGTCTTTTTTCTTGCAGTCGTAGTAGGCGTGGAGCATACCCAGAAATATACTTTTGCCAAACCGCCGTGGACGAATGAAGAATACATTACGGGGTTGATCCTCCAGGGTGGGCAAATACATGGTTTTGTCCACATAATATAAGTTCTGCGTGATGATGGTCTCAAAGTCGCATACACCGTATGGTAAACGTTTTACTTCCTGCTCCATAGCTACTCTGTCTTCAAAATGAAATCCTTGTGCAAAAATAGGTTTTTTTGTTGATGATTCCAAGATTTACTGAAGGACACTGAATAGTAATGGCAAACGGGACACTACCTCATCGGCCAACGAGGTGGCATTCATCGGGCATCGGGACTATACCTCGTTGAAGTCCGCGGTAAGTTATTCTTTCTCCTTCAGCAAGTCCTCCATTCGAAGCAGCTCGTCCCGGTACTGGGCGGCCTGTATGAACTCCAGTTTCTTGGCGGCTTCCTGCATCAGCTTGCGGGTGCGTTCGATGCTCTTCTCCAATTGGGGACGGCTCATGTAGGAGAGGACAGGGTCGGCAACCAGGTCGGCTTGGGCGGGCCCGGTGTAGGCTTTCGTCGGGTTCGCCTCCTCCTTGCCCGGTGATGCCGGTGCCGCATTGAGCAGTGCCGTGCCGCGCGCCTTCTCAATCTGCTTGGGCGTGATGCCGTGCGCCTCGTTGTAGGCCAGTTGCTTCTCGCGGCGGCGGTTGGTCTCGTCGATGGTCTGTTGCATGCTTTCCGTTATCTTGTCGGCATACATGATGACCTTGCCGTTGACGTTGCGGGCGGCACGCCCCGCCGTTTGGGTAAGCGAACGGTGACTCCGCAGGAATCCCTCCTTGTCGGCATCGAGAATGGCCACCAACGAGACCTCGGGGAGGTCCAGTCCCTCGCGCAACAGGTTCACGCCTACCAACACGTCGTAGAGTCCTTGCCGCAGGTCGTCCATGATCTTCACGCGCTCCAGCGTGTCCACGTCGCTGTGGATGTAGTTACAACGGATGTCGTTGCGCGACAGATAGTCCGTCAGTTCTTCCGCCATGCGTTTGGTCAGCGTGGTGACAAGCACGCGCTCGTCCTTTTCGATGCGCTGCTGTATCTCCTCCATCAAGTCGTCGACCTGATTCAGGCTGGGGCGCACTTCGATGACGGGGTCGAGCAGTCCGGTGGGGCGGATAACCTGTTCCACCACCACGCCCTCGCTCTTTATCAGTTCGTACTCCGCCGGAGTGGCACTCACATAGATTACCTGTTTGGCCATCTCCTCGAACTCCTCGAACTTGAGCGGACGGTTGTCCATGGCGGCAGGCAGGCGGAATCCGTATTCCACCAAGTTGGTCTTGCGCGCCCTGTCGCCGCCGTACATGGCCCTTATCTGCGGCACGCTCACATGACTCTCGTCGATGACAATCAGGAAATCCTTGGGGAAGAAG
This sequence comes from Clostridium sp. CAG:217, assembly GCA_963624095.1. GTDB lineage: Bacteria > Bacteroidota > Bacteroidia > Bacteroidales > Bacteroidaceae > Phocaeicola_A. The sequence continues at coordinate 16,831 of CAVFNZ010000022.1, forward strand.
TCGAGCAAACAGTAGGGTCGGGTACCCGCGGCACGTCCGTCGAAGTAGCGCGAGTAGTTCTCTATGCCCGAACAATGTCCCAGCTCCCGTATCATCTCCATGTCGTAGGTCACCCGCTCATAGAGCCGGTTCGCCTCGTAGGTCTTTCCCAGTTCGTTGAAGTAGCTCACCTGTTTGGTCAGGTCGTCCTCTATCTCGTGTATGGCCCGCTGGGTACTCTCTTTGGTCGTCATGAACAGGTTGGCGGGATAGATTTTGTAGTCCTCAAACTCCGCGGTGCGTTGTCCCGTGTCCGGGTCCACCTCCTCGATGGCGTCAATCTCGTCGTCCCACCATACCACACGCAGCAGATTGTCCGAGTAGGCCAGGTACACATCCACCGTGTCACCCTTCACCCGGAAGTTGCCCCGTCCCAAATCCAGGTCGTTGCGCGTGTAGAGGCTGTCTACCAATCGGCGCAGGAAGACGTTGCGGTCCAGCAACTTTCCGCGCTTCACCTCAATCACGTTGCTGTAGAAATCCGCGGGGTTGCCCATGCCGTAGATGCACGAAACGGAAGAAACCACCACCACGTCCTTCCGGCCCGAGAGTAGGGCGGAGGTGGCGGCCAGTCGGAGCTTGTCAATCTCCTCGTTGATGGCCAGGTCCTTCTCTATGTAAGTGTCCGTGGAGGGCAGGTAAGCCTCCGGTTGGTAATAGTCGTAGTACGAAACGTAATACTCCACGGCGTTGTTGGGGAAGAAGCCCTTGAACTCCCCATAGAGCTGGGCGGCCAGCGTCTTGTTGTGGCTGAGCACCAGCGTTGGTTTGTTCACGTTCTTTATGACGTTGGCAATGGTGAACGTCTTGCCCGAACCGGTGACACCCAGCAGCGTCTGTGCCGGCAATCCCTCTTCGATTCCTTTCGTCAACTGGGCAATCGCCTCTGGTTGGTCGCCTGTCGGGCTGTATTTGGAAATAAGTTCAAAATCCATGATTCCGTTTGCTCCATCAATTGGGCCGTAAAGGTACGCAAAATCCGCTTACCGGCTACCTTTCCTTCCCACTTTGCGATGAAAAACTTCTGAAAACTGTCGCTCCATGCCGCATCAGGGTAGCCGTTAGTTATCTTTAAGGAACTTTTCGGGTTAAAAAACGACGATGATTTGTATTATTCGTGGCTATGTCGTACTTTTGCGCATTATTTTCAGATGTAAGATGAAAAAGAATGTTTTGGCTCTATTCCTTGTCGCTTTGACCGCGTCATCGTGCGGGGACTACAATAAGGTGCTGAAGAGTACGGACTACCAATATAAATACGAGGCCGCCAAAGGTTATTACGTGGAGGGTAAGTACAACCGTACCAGTACCTTGCTTGGCGAGATGATTACCATGTTCAAGGGAACGCCCTATGCCGAGGAGTCCCTGTACATGTTGGGAATGAGCTACTTCAATAGCGGAGACTGGATGGGGGCTTCCTCTACGTTTGAACGCTACTACAAGTCTTATCCGCAGGGCGTGTACGCCGAGTTGGCCTGTTACTACAAATGCCTGGCCCTCTACAATGACACCCCGGAACCCCGGTTGGACCAGACGAGCACCTATCAGGCCATTTCGGACATCCAGCTCTTTTGCGAGAACTACCCGATGAGTCCGTACAAGGGCGATGCCCAACAGATGATGTTCAAACTGCAGGACAAGCTGGTGGAGAAGGAATACCTCTCGGCCAAGCTCTATTTCGACTTGGGCAACTACATGGGAAACAACTACCAGTCTTGCATCATCACCGCACAGAACGCCTTGCGTGATTTCCCTTATACCGACCGCCGGGAAGACCTGTCGTGGCTGGTGCTGCGTGCCAAGTACGAGATGGCCGTGCAGAGCGTGGAAGAGAAGAAGGTGGACCGCTACCGGGAGACCATCGACGAGTATTACGCCTACAAGAACGAATTTCCCGAGGGCAAATACCTGAAGGACGCGGACAAAATCTTCGCGAACTCAACGAAAGTAGTGAAAGAATAATCATATTATATATAATATAGGTATAGACTAATTATGGATTACAGAAAAACAAATGCGCCGACAACAACCGTTACGCGCGATTTAATGGAACTGTGTGAGGATACGGGCAACATCTACGAAACCGTAGCGATCATCGGCAAACGCGCCAATCAGATTGCCGTAGAAATCAAGAGCGACCTCTCCAAGAAGCTGCAGGAGTTCGCTTCCTATTCCGACGGTACCGACGAGGTGTTCGAGAACAGGGAACAGATCGAGATTTCGCGCTATTACGAGAAGTTGCCGAAGCCCACATTGATAGCTACACAGGAATACATCGAGGGAAAGGTGTACTACCGCAATCCTGCGAAGGAGAAAGAAAAAATGCAATAAGGAGAAATAGGCTATGATACAGCGTATTCAGTCTGTTTATCTGCTGGTGAACGTCGTCCTGCTAATCGTGTGCATGTGCAATCCGGTAGCGGCTTTCATCGGTGCGGACGGCAGTGTCTCTCCCTTCTACAACCTGGGCGTTGATGTGGTCGGTGTCGGTCGCGAGACCTCTTGTTGGGGCATGTTCGCCATCCTGCTGCTTTCAGCGATTGTGGCGTTGGGGACAATCTTTCTCTTCAAGAACCGCATGCTCCAGATTCGCATGACGATTTTCAACATCATCCTGTTGATAGGCTACTACGCCACTTTCGTGGCGTTCGTCATCGCCTACAGCGGACGCTTGGAAGGAAGCTCTTTCGCGCTTCGCTTTGCTATTTGCCTGCCTTTTGTGGCTATCGTGCTCAGCTTTCTGGCCGTTCGCGCGATAGGTAAAGACGAGGTGATGGTACGCGCCGCTGACAGGCTGCGTTAATTTAATCGCCGTTCTGTTGGCGGTTGTCAGATTTATTTGTTACCTTTGTAGTCGGTTTCTACGGGGCCGATAAAACCCGTGGAAACTCAACAGATGTTTAGTGAATGGAATAAGTGTGGTATAATACTATTTAGAAGCAAATTATGGTTATTGCAGTTGATTTTGACGGAACTATCGTAGAACACAGATATCCCGCTATCGGGAAGGAATTGCCATTTGCTATAGAAGTTCTCAAGAAACTTCAGGAGGAACAGCATAAATTGATTCTTTGGAGCGTGCGTGAGGGAAAGCTGTTGGACGATGCCCTGAACTTCTGCAAGGAACGCGGTCTGGAGTTCTATGCGGTCAACCGGGACTATCCCGAGGAGAGTGAGGAGGCGAACCGGCATTTCTCGCGTAAGTTGAAGGCGGACATATTCATCGATGACCGCAATTTGGGCGGACTGCCCGATTGGGGAACCATCTACAGGATGATTCATGACAAGCTGACCTACGAAGCCTTGTTGGAGGAAGAACGTGAGGAAGCCGAGGAGATGCCCAAACCCAAAGGATTCTTTGCCAACCTGTTCGGAAGATAACGTAAGCAATATACCATTGTTTCATCAGACAAAAAATACAGATAAGATATGAAGCTCAAGAAACAACTTTTCTTTTTGGCCATTGCGGTGGCGTTGGCCGGATGTACTTCGTACAAAAACGTACCCTATTTGCAGGATATCGACGCGGTGAACAAGGCCGCGCAGCAAAATGCGCTTTACGATGCGCGCATCATGCCGAAGGACTTGCTTACCATCACGGTCAACACCTCCGACCCGGAAGCGTCCGCACCGTTCAACCTGGTGACGCAGACCGTTCTGAACGCCGGCAGCAACAACACGTTGAACTCGCAGGCTTCCTTGCAACAGTATCTGGTTGACAATACGGGAAAGATTGATTTCCCCGTTGTCGGCGTTTTGCAGGTGGGCGGACTGACCAAAAGGGAAGCGGAACAGATGCTGAAAGAGAAGTTGATACCTTACCTGAAGGAGGAGCCGATTGTGACGGTTCGCATGGTAAACTACAAAATCTCCGTAATCGGTGAAGTGAACAATGCGGGAACGTTCACCATCAACAACGAGAAGGTGAACGTGCTCGAAGCCCTTGCCATGGCGGGGGACATGACGGTGTACGGTATCCGTGAGAACGTGAAACTCATCCGCGAAGACGCGAACGGTAAGCAGCAGATTTACACGCTGGACCTTACCAAGTCCGACATCGTGTTGTCGCCCTACTACTACCTGCAACAGAATGATATCCTCTATGTGACACCGAACAAGACCAAGGCGAAGAACTCGGACATCGGCAGCAGCACCACCCTGTGGTTCTCCGCCACATCCATCTTGGTGTCCATCGCCAGCTTATTGGTAAACATCTTGCGTTAATACTATAGAAACCAAAAAACTCCCAACTTGAATATTATGGAACAAGATTTCAACAATAATTCCCAGGAAGAAAGAGAAGAAGGCCTCGATATAAAAGCGTTGGTTCTGAAATACCTTGTGTATTGGCAGTGGTTCGTTGTTTCCGTCGTGTGCATGCTTGTTGTCGCATGGTTGTACTTGCGGTTCAGCACGCCCATCTACAGCGTTTCGGCAGCGGTGCTCATCCAAGAGGACGACAGCCGACATCGTAACTCCGGGTCCAATCCGCTCTCCGCTATCCAAGACCTCGGCATGTTCTCCGTGTCATCCAGTTTCGACAACGAGGTGGAGGTGTTGCACTCCCGCTCCTTGTTGAAGGAAGTCGTCACCTCGATGAACCTTTACACTTCGGTGATTCAGAAGAATATCTTTGGTTACAACACGCCACTCTACAAAAACAGTCCGCTTACCATCTACATGACCCCGCAGGAAGCGTCCATGCTGAAGTCGGGCATCCGCTTGGATATCGATTACAAGATACAGGGCGAAACGAACGTGGAACTTACCTATTACATTGAAAAGGAAAAGAACAAGCAGAAAGAGATTATCAAGTCGTTTCCGGCCGTGATTACCACTCCGTTCGGTGCCATCACTTTGTCAAGGAATGATTCCATTGAGGTGAAGGAGGATTGCCGACTGCGCGGTTACGTCTCCAACCCGATAGACGTGGCCATAGCCTATGCCGGCAGTCTGACGGTTGAGCCGACTTCCAAAACGACGACTATCGCACAGATAACGCTGGAGGACTCCAACGTGAAACGCGGTGTCGACTTTGTCAACACGCTGGTGGAGTTGTATAACAAAAACGCCAATGACGAGAAGAACCTGGTGGCTTCGCGCACGGCGGAGTTCATCGAAGAGCGTCTGAAGATTATCAACAGCGAATTGGGTCATACCGAGAATGAACTCGCCGACTTCAAACGCCGTTCGGGATTGACGGACTTGGAGAGCAACGCAAGGCTCTCCCTCGAAGAGAACGCCAACTACAACCAGCAACGGGTGAAGAACGAGACGCAGATCAGCCTCGTACGCTACCTGTTGGACTATATCAACGACCCGAAAAACGCCAATGAGGTGATTCCTGTCAACGTGGGACTGGAAGACCAGAAGTTGAGCTCGGTGATGGAGCAGTACAACACCATGCTGTCCGAGAAGAAACGGTTGTTGCTGACCTCTTCGGAGGCCAACCCGGCCGTGAAGAAACTCAGCACCAGCCTGGAAGCTGCGCGCACCGGTGTGAAGACCACCGTGAGGAGCGTGTACGAAGGATTGCTGATTGCGAAGAAAGACCTGGATCGTCAGGCTTCGAAATTTGAAAGCCGCATCAGCGAAGCTCCTGACCAGGAGAAAGAGTTTGTCGGCATAGCCCGTCAGCAGGAAATCAAGGCTACACTCTATACCATGTTGTTGCAGAAACGCGAGGAGAACGCCATCACCTTGGCTTCTACCGCCAACAACGGCCGCATCATCGAAGAGGCGTTGGCCGGCCGTTCTCCCGTCTCGCCCAAGCGCAGCATCATCCTCTTGGCCGCGCTGATACTGGGAATCGGTATTCCTGTCGGCATCATCTACATCATAGACTTGCTCAAGTACAAGATTGAGAACCGCGAGGATGTGGAGAAGATTACCAAAGCGACCATACTGGGAGAGATTCCTTTGACGAAGAAGGAAGGCGGCAAGAACATCGTGTTGAAAGAGAACCGCAACGAGATGATGGAGGAGGTTTTCCGTGGCATACGTACCAACCTGCTCTTCACCTTGAAGCCCGAAGACAAGATTATCATGTTCAGCTCCACCATGCCGGGTGAAGGAAAATCGTTTGTCGCAAGTAATATGGCTGTCAGTCTGGCTTTCATGGGCAAGAAGGTAATCATCGTCGGTATGGACATCCGTAAGCCGGGATTGAACAAGGTGTTCACCCTCAGCAAGCGTATGGCCGGCGTTACCAACTACCTGAGCAATCCGAATGCGGTAGACCTGGACGATTTGATCCAGCCCTCCGGCGTGTCGGCCAATTTGGACGTTCTCCCCGGTGGACCCATCGCGCCGAATCCGACCGAGTTGGCGGCTCGTCCTGCCTTGGAGACTTTGGCGGAAGAACTGAAGAAGCGTTACGACTATGTAATCTATGATACCGCTCCTGTGGGTATGGTGTCCGATTCGGCCTTGATAGCGCGTACGGCTGACGCGGTTGTCTACATTTGCCGTGCGGACTACACCCCGAAAGTAGGTTTCGCTTACATCAACCGACTGAAAGACGAGTTGAAGATAGACAACGTTTGTACCATCATCAACAGCATCGATATGACTCTTCGTAAGAACCAATACGGCTACGGCTATGGCAAGAAATACGGTTATGGCTACGGCTACGGCAAGAAGTACGGCTACGGTTATGGTTACGGCTATGGCTACGGTTACGGTTACGGTGATGCCAAAAACAGTCACGATGACGATGAGGACAAGGATAATGGGTCGAAGAAGGGGTAATCACTTGTCACGCACTTATCGGCTTACTGTATCTTAATGGTTGAAACATGCAAAGGGAAACGCAAACATATAGCTTAATCAAGTGGAGCGCGGTAGTGGTCGACATGATAATCATGAACCTGATTCTGTTGGCCGTTATCCTGACATCCGCACAGAGTATTCAACAGCACTTTTTCGAACACGTGAAGATTATGTTCTTCACCTACAATGTCCTGTATTTCTTTTGTGCGGGAATTCTGGTGCCACCCATCATCCAGATGCGCAACGTGCGTCCGGAGAGCATAGTGGAGCGTGTGGTACTTATGCTGGTATTGTTTGCCATCCTTTCTGTCTTGACGCTGAATTTCATCTGCCCCATCGACTATGGCTTCTGGCCACGCTTCAAGTTCTACGCCATGATGCTGGTCTGCATCACCTCGTCGCGCCTGTTGCTTCGCTGGGCCATCAAGCGGGCGCGTATAAACGGGCGCAACGTGCGGGACGTTCTGTTTGTCGGATTCACGCCAACGATGCTGGAACTGTATCATGAGATGATGGAAGACCCTTCGACGGGTTTGCGCGTGAAGGGCTATTTCAGTGATTATGACAATCTGCGCTCACCTGCCATTCCTTATCTGGGAACCATCGATCAGGTGTACGATTACATAGAGAAGTCCGGGTTTCGTCCCTCTGGACGCGTGTACTGCTTCCTGCAGTCGGACAAGGCGACGGAAATCAAGCAACTCATCAACTATTGCGAGAACCATCTGATTCGGTTCTACAGCGTGCCCAACCTGCGCGACTACATGAACCGCTACATGCAGATGGAGCTGGAGGGCGACATCCCCGTGTTCTACATCCGTGAAGAGCCCTTGCGCAGACCGCTCAACCGTTTCATAAAGCGCACGTTCGACATCTGCTTCTCGTTGGCCGTCCTGTGTACGCTGTTCCCTTTCGTATACATCATAGTAGGAATAATCACCAAGGCGACCTCGCCCGGACCGGTATTCTTTAAGCAGAAACGGAACGGACTGAACGGCAAGGAGTTCTATTGTCTGAAATTCCGCAGCATGAAGGTCAACGCGCAGTGTGACACGCTACAGGCGACGGAACACGACCCGCGCAAGACCAAGTTCGGAGACTTCCTTCGCCGGAGCAGCATCGACGAGCTTCCTCAGTTCATCAATGTGCTGAGGGGTGAGATGTCCGTCGTAGGCCCTCGTCCGCACATGCTGAAACACACCGAGGAGTACTCCAAACTGATAAACAAGTACATGGTCCGTCACCTTATCAAACCGGGAATCACCGGATGGGCGCAGGTAACGGGCAGCCGTGGCGAAACCAAGGAGTTGTCGCAGATGGAAACCCGGGTACGGAAAGACATCTGGTACCTGGAACATTGGAGCATCTGGCTCGACCTGCGTATCATCTTCCTGACTCTGCGAAACGGCGTATTCGGTGAGAAGAACGCCTATTGAATCAGTTCCCTTTTGGTCTCCCGAAGGGGAGATTCGGAGGATTCCGGGAGTTATTTCCCTTTGAAGATATCCAGCAGATAGCCCAAGCGGATGCTGACCACCGTGTGGTTGGAGTTGCCGAACGGGTCTTTCTTCGTGTCTCCGAAGATGTTTCCGAACCCGTAGTAGTAGCGGCCTTCCAGCGTGAAGTGGCCTATCTTGGTGGACAGGTCGATGCCTGCACCTCCCGCGATGCCGTAATCAAAACTCTTTTCGATGGCCTTGCCGTACTGCTGGGTGACGCTGTTCGGCCGGTTGCTGGTGTCCCATGGGTCGCCACCGTACGTCTCCTTGTCCGACAGATAGTAGCCAAACTGCGGACCGGCGTTTATGAAGAACTGCAGACCCCGCTCTTCCTTTCCCCAACCCAAGTGCGCGAATATCGGCAGCTGCACATAGTCGATGGTGCGTTGGTAGGTGTTGCCGCTTCCGTCGTCAATGTTCTCCTTCCAACCCTGCTGACTGTAGTTCAGCTCCATCTGTACGGCACAGATGGTGGCGAAATACTTCTCGCAGGTGTAGCGCAGCGTGATGCCGCCACAAACGCCGTTCAGCGAATTCTGGTCGATGGTAGGGGTGAAGTTAATCGTGTTCATGTTGATGCCCCCGTTGACACCGATGGACAGTGTGCTGCGCGCCTCGCCCACCTGCGCGTGAGCCGCTGGGGCGGCCAATGCCAAGCCCACCAAGGGCAGAACGATGCGGAGAGGCCAGTGACGGCTTGTCCGTTTGTGGGTCGGATTGTCGGTCTTCGTGCGGCGATGTCCCATGGACAACGCGGGTATTTGATTGAAAAGTCTCTTCATAACGTTTATTTGTCAAAGTCTAATTTCAGTAACTCATGGTCGCGTGAGAAGTGGATAAAGAACACCTTGCGGTTGATGAACCCTCCCCAGTTGTTTACCCGTTCAAATTTGAAGCTCGTCTGTATGGTCGGTATGTCCAGCCGGCTCAGATTCTCCTCCAGGCCGTTGCCGTAGAGCGAGAGCCCTTTGAGGAAATAGTATCC
>CAVFNZ010000023.1:0-25418 GCA_963624095.1 Clostridium sp. CAG:217
ATAGTATACCTTATTATATATGTCACGCCAAACGAAAGTCGGCTCGACCGGGAGCTTTAGTCCTGGAAATAGACCCGCTTCACCCGGTTGGACACTCCGGTGAGTATTTCGTAAGGAATCGTGTCGAGCCACTTGGCCAACTGACTGACAGGCAGCTCCTCGCCAAAGATGATGGCCTTGTCGCCTTCCTTACAGTCAATGTCCGTCACGTCTATCATGCATACATCCATGCAGATGTTACCCACATAGGGAGCCTTCCGCCCGTTGACCAAGCAATAGCCGCGCCCGTTACCCAGATGGCGGTTCAGTCCGTCCGCATAGCCGATAGGCAAGGCGGCGATGCGGGAATCACGCTCCAGCCGTCCCTTGCGGCTATAGCCTACGGTCTCCCCCATCGGCACTTCATGAATCTGAAGGATGGTAGTCTTCAGCGTGCTTACGGGATGGATAAGTTCGTCGTTGATAGGGTTCACGCCATACAAGCCAAGCCCCAACCGCACCATGTCGAACTGCGCGCCGGGGAAGCGCGAGATGCCCGCCGTGTTACAGATGTGACGCAGGATTCTGTGAGGGAACGCCGCCTGCAGTTCGTCGGCCGATGCCACAAAGCTGTCTATCTGTTTGCGTGTGAAGCTGTCGAAGTCCGCGCTGTCGCTTCCCACGAAATGGGAGAACACCGACTTGGGTATGACGGACGATTGTTGTTTCAGACGGAGTATCAGTGCCGGAATCTCTTCGTGCGAGAACCCCAACCGGTGCATGCCCGTGTCCAGTTTGATATGGATGGGGAAGTTGGTCACGCCCTCCTTCTCCGCCGCCTTAATGAGTGCGTCGAGCAAGTGGAAACTGTACACCTCGGGCTCCAGCTTATAGTCGAACATCGTCTTGAAAGCGGTCAGCTCCGGATTCATGATGATGATGTTGGACGTGATGCCCGCCTTGCGAAGGTCAGACCCCTCGTCCGCTACGGCCACGGCCAAGTAGTCCACCCGGTGGTCTTGCAGAGTCTTCGCCACTTCATAGGAGCCGGCTCCGTAGGCGGAAGCCTTCACCATGCAGACCATCTTCGTCTCCGGTTTCAGCAATCCCCTGTAATAGTTGAGATTGTCCACCATTGCGTGGAGGTTTATCTCCAATATCGTCTCGTGTACCTTCAGCTCCAGGTTCTCGGACAACACTTCGAAACGGAAGTTGCGTGACCCTTTAATCAGTATCACCTCGTTGCGGAGGTCGGCAAACACCTGCGACTCCATCAGAGCCTCCGTGTTGGGGAAGAAATACTTCTCCATGGGGAATCGCGACGCGCACGAGGAAATCTCCGCGCCCACGCCTATCATCTTCTCGATGCCGCGGCTCTCGGCCAGTTGCGCCACCTTACGGTAGAGCAACGCGGGGCTCTGTCCCGTTTCCAATATGTCCGACAGAATCAGCGTACGCTTGCGTCCCTGGCAGTCGGTCCGGCGCGACATGAAATCCAACGCAATGTCCAGCGAAGCGAGGTCGGAATTGTAGCTGTCGTTAATCAGCGTACATCCGTTCTTTCCCTCTTTCACCTCCAGGCGCATGGCCACAGGCTCCAGCTTCGCCATCCGTCGGGCTATCTCACCGGGTTCTATCATCAGATAGAGGCAGACGGCCAGGCAGTTGAGCGAGTTCTCCACCGACGCATCATCGATGAACGGTATCGTGTATTGGTTTTTCATTCCCAAGTAGCGGTATTCCACCGTCGTTTCCGTCTCCCCTTTGCGGATGGACTGGATGAAGAGGGGGCGTTCATCGTCCTTCATCGACCAGGCTATCTCGCGCGCCGAGAAGACGGTTTTGGAAACGCATCCGCTTATCAGCTCGTTGTCTCCGTTGTAGACTATCACGTCACAATCCTTGAAGAGTGACACCTTCTCCATGCACTTGTCCTGCAGCGAGAGGAAGTTCTCCTGATGCGCGCCGCCGATGTTGGTGATGATGCCGATGGTGGGTTGTATGATGGCACGCAACGCGTCCATCTCACCCATTTCGGAGATGCCGGCTTCGAAGATGGCCAACTGCGTCTCTTCGTTCATCAGCCACACGGAGAGGGGCACGCCTATCTGTGAATTGTAGCTGCGCGGCGAACGGGTGACAATCTTATCGGGGCTAATCAGCTGATAGAGCCACTCCTTTACAACGGTCTTGCCGTTGCTGCCGGTAACGCCGATGACAGGAATATCGAATTCCTCACGATGATGTTCCGCCAGCTTCTGCAGGGCCTTCAGCGGACTGGCCACTTTCAGGAAGTTGCAGTCGGCATAGTTCCCCATGTCCGCAGGCAGTTTGCTCACCACAAAGTTGCGCACGCCCTGCTCATGCAGTTCGGCGATATACTTGTGTCCGTCGTTCCGTTTCGTCGCCAGGGCGAAGAACAAGGTCTCTTCCGGGAAACAGAGCGAACGGCTGTCCGTCAGGATCCAGTCGATATGAGCCTCAGCGCGGCCTATGCGCTCCGCCCCTATCAGTAGTACTATCTGTTCAATCGTGTATGACATAATTCCAATTCGTTGTGAAAGTCCAGATAAGGACATTTCTTTGTAAGTATTTCTATTTTATCAATAATCCGTTCGTTAAAGGTGCGGTACGCCTCACTCTCAGGGTGCAGCGGCCGATGGCTCACATCACGCGTCACAGCTCTCACCTCCTCCAGCAGTTTGCGCGTCGCCTCGGTGAAGAAGCACTTCCCGATGCACTCCCACAGGTAAGCCACCGTCACGGGGGACGGATGCGCCATGTCATCGGCATAGAAGCGATAGTCGCGCAACTCGTCCATCACTATCTCGTAGGAGGGGAAATAAAAGAGGCGGTCCGGATAGAGCGATGTCAGTCGGTCAATGGCCAGCAACAGGGTCGCTTTGCTTAGTTGGTTGGCGTGCAACCCGTCGCGCAGGTGACGGACAGGACTGACGGTAAAAAGGATTTTCAGTTTGTCGTTCCGTGCCAACAGGCGTTCTGTCAAGGGTCGGTAAATAGTCACGATGTCCTCCACGGTCACTCTGTCGCGAATGAAGTCCCGCTCGGGACACTGATGGCAGTTGCTCACCACCTCACCGTTGGTCTTCAGCCGATAGACGTAGGCCGTGCCAAAGGTCAGCATCAGCCAGTCTGTCTCCGGCAATGCCTGTGCCGCCCGCCGTAGTCGGCCATTTATCCGGCTCAGCGTCTCCTCCTTCGTCGCGGCGGAGAAACTGCCATGGTGCATATAGCTGTGCCACTGTTCGCGGTAGAAGAAGAGTTCCTCCGCCTCATACGGCCTGCCCTCCAGCGTCCGCTCCAACGCCTTGGCGATGGAGAGAGGGTTATAGAGGATTCCGAAAGGATTGACATCCGCCCGGAACTTGCTCTCGGTGAACAGCGTTCCCATGTTCTCGGCAAAGCACGATCCCATCATCAACAGTCGCTGCTCCAAGTCTATGGACGGCAGGTCTGTAGGCAGTTCCACGGTAGTCTGTAACTTCATAGCGCGTCTTCTCCTTTTTCGAAGGACAAAATTACAAACATTCCGTTAAAGTACGAATACTTTCCGGATTAACTGCTGTTCAAACCAGCTTCAAGCGATTCAGCTGATGGAATGCCGTTACCCGTCAGGACAAGGCGGCGATGGCGGACCCGATGAGGTTGGGGTCCTGCATCCGTTCCTTGTCGAGGATGGTCAGCTTCACGCCTTGGGGCAACAGGTCTTTCAGTTGCGCCTCCACCTGGCGGCGGTAGTCGTTGCACCAGAATACGGAACCGTCGGCAGAGAGGCAGATATCCTTCACGGACTCGTCCTGACGCACCAACACCTGCGTGATGCCGGCCAGGGAGGCCGCAGCCAGTTTCGCGGAACGACCGAATATCCAGTTGGCCGCAGCCACATACTCCGGCTTGTATTCCGACGGATGGTTCACGATATGGCTGAGGTCGCCGCCGTCGAAGCCGGGCTTAATCTTCTCCCGGGGGAATGTCATGCGGAAGACTTGGCCCAGATAGCCGCCGGAAACAGCTTTCTCAAAACGTTGGGAACCCTTGTTGTTGGATACGGCATCCACCAGGTCGTCCACGGCCGTAAGGCAGGACGGGTTGAAATTGCCCGATTCCATGTTTACCGGAATCCGTTCGGTGGACTTGTTGTTGAGTTTCGCTATCTTGTCAAGCGGCATCAGACAGGCCATGTTGGTGCCCGTTCCCAGTATCAGTCCAATGTAGGAGTCGTAGGGGTTGCCGTCCGGCTTCACTTCCGTCAGGCCGCTGAAGAGGCAGGCCACGGTATCGTTGATGACCTTGATGTCGGTGAAGGTGGTGCGGATGTTCTTGTTGTTGTTCAGGTAGTCCACCAAGGGTTTGCCAACCGCCTTGCCCACCATGTCGGGGATATCGAGTCCCTTGGTCCACCGGAGCAGCACGGCATCGCCGTTGAGCCGCGAGGCGGCGGGGTAACTGAAGCAGAAACCTATCTTGGAAACGCGGCTGTCGAGTGTCTTCAGTTCACCGATGTAGGTGGCGAAGGTGTCGAAGAGGCGTTCCTGGTCGAAGCCTTTGGTCTCCACCTTGGAGAGAGGGTGCTTCACCTGTTCCAGTACGGTGGCTTTGTCGCCTTTATATTCCACCACGGCGGCACGGAAGTTGGTACCGCCCCAGTCGAGAGCCAGCACACGCTCCTCGGCAATGTCCAGCTTGGGTGTCACATGAGTGGGAATGGCCAGAATCTCCTGATTGTCCGCACGAAGTCCCTCCTCGATGCGTTCCTGCAGTTCGTTGGCTACGGCTTTCAGTTCGTCCGTGGACAAGTCGAATATGTTTTCCATTGTATCATTATTTAAGTTTTCGGTTATCACTATTTTTCCGTGCAGTAAACTGCTGTAGTACAAATCGTCCCATAGCTATACTCACATTTTTCCGCACCTTATTTCAACGCAAAGGTACACTTTTCCGCAGATAAACCATGGTTTGACACACAGGTTGTTTAATTACCCGTCCATTTTGGTCATAGAATGACTTGAATTCGGACGGGGGCTACTTCATCCTTCATCGGGTTTACCTCATTTGGATATAATTCCTAACCTGTTGGACAATATACCCTTCTCTTTCGGATAAAAGACACCCTTCAGTTACCTTTATTCGCACTACCTTTGCAGCGTGACGGTTTCGATGTGACTTTTTTCGTACACAACTTATATATTTGCAGAATGATGACTAAATCTAATACTACCCTACTGGCTGCCGTGTTGATAGTCTGTAACCTTTGTGTGACAATGGGTCTATCAGCCCAATCGGTCTATCCTGGCTTACATAAAGAGAAGTTCCATAAAACGACCGTTGCTCCCTTGCGGATGGAGGGTTTCGACCTGAAGGACGTACGTCTGTTGCCCAGCCGTTTTCGTGAGAACATGTCGTGCGACTCGGCCTGGATGGTATCCATCTCCACCAACCGGTTGCTGCACAGTTTCCGCACCAATGCGGGTGTCTATGCAGGGCGCGAAGGAGGATACATGACCGTGAAGAAGTTGGGCGGCTGGGAATCGTTAGACTGTGAATTGCGCGGCCACACCACGGGCCATCTGCTCTCGGCCTATAGTCTGATGTATGCCGCCACAGGCAGTGAAATCTTCAAGCTGAAGGGCGACAGTTTGGTTCAGGGATTGGCGAAGGTGCAGCACGCATTGGGCAACGGCTACCTCAGTGCCTACCCCGAAGAGCTGATTAACCGCAACCTGCGAGGCACCAGCGTATGGGCTCCCTGGTATACATTGCACAAACTTTTCTCGGGACTGATAGACCAATATCTCTACGCGGACAATAGACAGGCGTTGGAGGTGGTCAAGAGGATGGGCGACTGGGCCTATGAGAAACTCCGTCCACAGAGCGAAGAGACACGACGGCTGATGATTCGCAACGAATTCGGAGGTATCAACGAATCATTCTATAACCTCTATGCCATCACAGGCGACGAGCGTTACCACTGGTTGGCAACCTATTTCTATCACAACGACGTGATTGACCCCCTGAAGGAAGAGAACGAAGACTTGGGCACGAAACATACCAACACGTTCATTCCGAAGGTATTGGCGGAAGCGCGCAACTACGAGCTGACCAACAACGAGACAAGCCGACGGCTCACCCGTTTTTTCTGGCACATCGTGACGGAGCACCATACCTATGCGCCGGGGTGCTGTAGTCAAAAAGAGCATTTCTTCGACACAAAGCAGTTCTCCAAGTTCCTCAACGGATATACAGGAGAGACTTGCTGTACCTAT
The DNA here is from genome assembly GCA_963624095.1 of Clostridium sp. CAG:217. Lineage (GTDB taxonomy): Bacteria > Bacteroidota > Bacteroidia > Bacteroidales > Bacteroidaceae > Phocaeicola_A. The sequence goes on from CAVFNZ010000023.1 coordinate 6,264, forward strand.
AACATGCTGAAACTGAGCAGACATCTGCTCTACTGGACAGGCGATGCAAAGGTGATGGACTTCTATGAGCGGGCACTCTACAACCACATTCTGGGTCAACAAGACCCCGCGACGGGCATGGTTTGCTACTTTCTACCCTTGTTGTCCGGTGCCCACAAAGTGTATAGCACACCCGAGAATTCGTTTTGGTGCTGCGTAGGCAGCGGCTTCGAGAGTCACGCCAAATATGGCGAGGCCATCTACTCGCATAGTGCGAAGGGACTCTACATTAATTTGTTTATCCCCTCCGAAGTGAAGTGGCACGAGAAAGGACTCACGCTCCGGCAGGAGACTCGGTTTCCTGAAGAAGAGACAGTCACTTTCACGGTGAATGTGGAGAATCCCACAGCCACTACCCTCTTCTTGCGCTATCCATCGTGGAGCGAGAAAGTGAAAGTCGAGATTAACGGCAAACCTGTCCGTGTAAAGCAACTTCCGGGGGAATACATCGCCCTCACGCGTACCTGGAAGAGAGGCGACCGCATCACCGCCCGCTTCCCGATGCACCTAAGCATTGAAACCACACCCGATGATGCCTGTAAAGGGGCGTTACTCTATGGGCCCGTGGTGTTGGCCGGAGAACGGGGCACAGAGGGAATGCAGTCTCCCGCGCCCTACTCCAACCCGCTACTCTATAACGATTATTATACCTATGACTACCATATCCCTACCGGTCTGCGTACTACGCTGAGCATTGACCTCCGTCACCCGGAGCGCACAGTGCGACGGACGACCTCCGGACTCACTTTCACCACTCCGCAAGGCGATGTCATCCGTCCGCTCTACGACATCCACCGCCAACGGTATGTGGTCTACTGGGATTTGGAAGAGAAGAAGTAATACCATAAAAAAAGACATAGAATGAGAAAGATTATCGTATCGGTTTTTCTGGCAATCGGTTTCACGATTGCCCCCGTGAAGGCAGACAAGGTGAAACACCCGTCTTTGCTCTATACCCCACAACGCATCGAACTGGCCAAACAGCGAATGGCCAACGAACCCCTCATGGCCGAGAGTTGGAAACAACTGAAAGAGGAGGCTGACAAGAAGTTGCAAAGTACCAACCTGAAGGACGTAGACTATCTGTCACTGGCCTACCTGATGACAGGCGACAAGACCTACTCGGACAAGGTGAAGGAGATACTGCTGAAGGTTACGAAGGACAAGACGTGGGGCAGCGAAGAGATGCTGGCCCGCACACCCGTATGGCGAGGCGACCTGGGATTGGCCAACAAGGCGTATCTCTCAGCCATCGGTTTCGACGCCATCTACAACGACCTATCCTCCTCGGAGCGTAAACAGATTGCCAACGACCTGCAGCGACTCGCCCTCGAACCCTGTTTGGGAGATTGGCTGAACGAGCCCACGCGTATCCATTCGCTCAACTCCATGGGACACAACTGGTGGACTTCGTGCGTCTGCATGGGTGGCATCCTGGCCATGAGCTTACAGAACGAGTTGCCCGAGGCAGGCAAAATGGCGGATTTCGTCAATGAGTCACTCCCCGAATGGTTCGACTTCGAGGGGGATGTGCTGCAGCAAAAGTCCAAAACGTTTGACGATGCCGGTGGCATGTACGAGAGCCTCAACTACGCCAACTTCGGCATTCAGGAGGCACTGCAGTTCCGCCTGGCATGGAGCAACATGAACCCGGGCCGCAAGTTGCCGGAGATACCGCAACTGCAGAAACTGACCAATTACTTCCTACACGTCTGCTATCCCCGTACGGGAATGCTCTACAACCTCAACTTCGGAGACAGCCACAAGAACATTACAGCGGAAAGTACGCTGATGCTGCTCTACGCCATGGGCATTAAGGACAACAATACGCTGTGGTACATAAAGCAATTGGAGCAGGGACAACATCGGGATGGCTATTTCCTCAACCGCCCCATGGGATTCCTCTTCACGCCACGCCTGGACAATGCCCCCGAGGAACCGACGTTGGCCAAGTCGCAACTATTTGCCGACTTCGGGTGGGCCACGATGCGCACCTCCTGGAAAAAGGACGCCACGATGTTGGCGGTGAAATCGGGACACACGTGGAATCACTCACACGCCGACGCCAACTCGTTTATTCTCTTCCACAAAGGGGTGGACATCCTGAAGGATGCCGGCAACTGCTGGTATCCCAACCCCGCCTACCGCAACTACTTCTTCCAAAGCCAGGCACACAACGTGGTACTCTTCAATGGCGAAGGACAATCGCGCGAGCAACAGTACCACGGCTCCACACTGCGCGGACACCTCCACTACCTGATGGATGCCGACAACGTGAAGTATGTGTTGGCCAACGGCACGGGTCCCTACTCCAACAACTTCAGCCGCAATTTCCGTCACTTCCTTTGGATAGACAATGTCATCTACGTCATCGATGACCTCAAGACCCACAAGAGCGGACTCTTTGAGTGGCTGTGGCATCCAGGCGGCGAAGCCAAGAAGAGCGGCATCGACCTCAACATCACCAACGGCAACTCGTCCGTCACCGTACGTCCGCTCTATCCCAAGATGCTGGCCAAGTCGGACTTCGTGCACGATTATCCCGAAGACCTCTATTGGGAAATCATAGAGGCTGACGACGAGACGCTGAAGGCCAAGGAGAGCTACTACTCGTTCCACCTGCCAGGCGAAACCAATCGAGTGAAAGGGCTCACCGCCATCATCCTCAAGGATAGCCCTGCGGACAAAGACCTGCCCTATATGGAGAAGCGGGAGGGCAAGGATTGGATAGGCCTGCGCGTGCGCAACAAAGGACGCGTCACGGACATCTACATCAACCAATTGGCGGACGGACGACTGATGCACAACAACTCATGGATAGAGGCGGACGGATGGACTACCGATGCCTACCTCTTTGCCGTCACCTATGACGAAGGCACTTCCGCCGCTGAATCTACCGAGCGTTTCATCTGCTACGGCAGCGCACTCCGACGCGGCAACGACACGCACTTCTCGTCGCTCGCCAAACTATTCGTCATCCAGAAGCAAGAGGGCTATGCGCATAACCTCTGGATAGAGGGTCAGTCCAAGGCACACGCTTTCATCCGCACCGCCAAACGGCCAAGAATCGTGAAGGTCAACGGAGCTGCCACCGCCTTCAGTTACAAGAACTCACTGATGGAGCTGCGCGCCACGACTACAAAGTGACCTTCTTATCCCGAACGCACATAGCCGCACATGTAAACGCAGTACTAAAACGAGGTACTACCTCAAGCGGCAACGAGGTATACCTCGTTGCCGCTTGAGGTAGTATTCATAGGCCAATGAGATAGTACTCATCCGCCATCGAGACCATACCTCGTTAAACTCCGCGGGAGTCACTCCGTCACCGAGAGACCTTGCGCCATCTTTTTGTAGCGTGTCAGGGCCTCGATGTAGTAATAATCGGCATAGTTAATGGAGGCATCTATCTCCGACTTCGCAGGCCAATGACCTGTAGAGTGGAGAAGGAACGAAGGCTTTGCCTCACGACTCTGGTACCGATCGGACGAGAGTTCAATGAGCGAGGCTGTCGCAAAGCGTTTATAGGTTTTCGCCTTTTCCGCGTTATCCTCCAGTTGAGAGAGTTCCAACAAAGCGGACGCTACCACGGCCGCAGCGGACGCATCCTTTGGAGCGTTAGGTATAGCCGGGTCGTCGAAGTCCCAGTAAGGGACACACTCCCCCTTCGGCAGACGACTCAGATAGAGGTCCGTCACCTTTTCCGCAAAGCGGAGGAAGCGTTTGTCACGCGTCTCGCGGTAGACCATCGTGTAGCCATAGATAGCCCACGACTGGCCTCTTGCCCAAAGGGTGCTGTCGCCATAACCCTGATGGGTGACACCCTTGATGAAGTCGCCCGTAATGGTGTCGTAGACAGCCACATGATAGCAACCGCCGTCTTCACGGAAGTGGTGCTTCATGGTGGTCTCGGCATGCCGGGTGGCTATTTCCGCCAAGCGGTCGCCACCACCATGCTTGGAGGCCCAGTAGAGCATCTCCAGGTTAATCATGTTGTCCATGATGGTGTTGTGAGGCCAGTTGTTGGGTTCCACTTCACGAGGCCACGAGAGGATGGTGCCCACTTTGGGGTTGAAGAGCGTGGCGAGCATATCGGCGGCACGCAGGACGGCTTGCTTGTAAGCTTCGTTGCCCGTCAGCCGGTAGGCGTTGCCATAGCTGCAGAATATCTGAAAACCGATGTCGTGGTCATAAGCGGGTTGGTGCGTCAGGGTATCGAGCATCTCGGTGTAACGGGCCGCCACGGCCATATCCTCGGCACGACGCGTATGTTCATAGTTATACCACAGGATGCCCGGCCAAAAACCAATTGTCCACTCTTGTATGGTCACAGGGCGTAGATTCCAATGGCTTTCGTAAGTCATGATATTACGGGGAATGCCGTTCTGGCCGGATATCTCGGAAAGGGTACGCTGCACTTGACTCTCACAATAGTCCAGTTCCTTGTCAACATCCAATGAGGGTTCATTGGCGCAACGGTTCATGCCGATGATAGACAACAGGCAGAGAACGCTGGTGCAGCAGATTGATTGCAAATTCTTCATACAATTACGGATTTCAATGTTTCTGCGCAGAGCCTCCCAGGCCGAAAGCGCAGTAAGTCAAGTAGAGCACACACACCAGAATGACAAAGACACCACCGATGATGCCGACGGCATCCGTAGCCACACCGATAAGCGGGGTGACGGCACCGCCACCGGCCACGGCAGTAATCATCAAACCGGATATTTGATTGGCCTTCTCAGGGCGTGCCTTCACAGCCATGGAGTAGATAATGGGGAAGATGCACGAGGCCAAGAAGCCTACGGCACCGATGCAACAGAGGTCGAAGAGGGACTGTTCCACAAAGGCGAGGGCCAACAAGGCGACAATGGCCAAGACAATGTTTACCTTATAATATTTAATCTCGGCAATCTTCGTCATCCAGAAGGCACCGATGAAGGCACCGGCCGTACGGCAGATGAAGTACACCTGCGGGGCGATGGCTGCCTCTTGTTTGCTCCAGTCGAAACGCACCATCATAATCTTGTTGCTGATGAAGTTGGTAGCTACGTCCACACCCACTACGAAGAAGATGCCGAAGAAGAGCAACAGAATCTTCTTGTCCTTGAGCAACGAGAGTGTCTCCATGAAGACATTGCCGCCTTCCGTGTTCACCTGTTCCTCACGCCGGATGGGGGTCAGCAGCAGCCAAATGGTGGAAATCAGCGTAATGGCGCCCATGATAGGGAAACTGTAGTACCAAAGTCGCTCATTGCCACCGCCAAAGACGTTGACCGCAAAGAGAACGATGTAGGGGCCTGCGAATGAAGAGACCGCCTTCACCACTTGTCCGGCCGTGAGACTGCTGGTAAGCAGTTTGTCATCGGTGACAACATTGGCCAGCAAGGGATTGAGCGAAACCTGCAGCACGGCATTGCCGATGCCCAGAAAGGCGTAAGCCAACATGCAGGTGACGCTGTTGTAGGAGACCATCGGGATAATCATACCCAATATAGTGACTACCATGCTGAAGAGTACCGTGTTTTTACGTCCCCACTTGTTCATTACCACTCCCACGGGAATGCCCAGAAACAGGAACCATACGAAAACCATTGAGGGGACAAGTCCCGTCATGGCATTAGACCACCCGAAAGCCTCTTGCGCATAGCTGGATGAGATACCGACAATGTCGCAGAATCCCATCACGAAGAAGCCGAACAGTACGGGCAGAACTTTAAGGATTGAGTTGTTTTTCATCTTGCTTATATATATTATTTTGTTTTTGTGTTTCTTGTCAGGACAAGGCGGCGATGGCGGACCCGATGAGGTTGGGGTCCTGCATCCGTTCCTTGTCGAGGATGGTCAGCTTCACGCCTTGGGGCAACAGGTCTTTCAGTTGCGCCTCCACCTGGCGGCGGTAGTCGTTGCACCAGAATACGGAACCGTCGGCAGAGAGGCAGATATCCTTCACGGACTCGTCCTGACGCACCAACACCTGCGTGATGCCGGCCAGGGAGGCCGCAGCCAGTTTCGCGGAACGACCGAATATCCAGTTGGCCGCAGCCACATACTCCGGCTTGTATTCCGACGGATGGTTCACGATATGGCTGAGGTCGCCGCCGTCGAAGCCGGGCTTAATCTTCTCCCGGGGGAATGTCATGCGGAAGACTTGGCCCAGATAGCCGCCGGAAACAGCTTTCTCAAAACGTTGGGAACCCTTGTTGTTGGATACGGCATCCACCAGGTCGTCCACGGCCGTAAGGCAGGACGGGTTGAAATTGCCCGATTCCATGTTTACCGGAATCCGTTCGGTGGACTTGTTGTTGAGTTTCGCTATCTTGTCAAGCGGCATCAGACAGGCCATGTTGGTGCCCGTTCCCAGTATCAGTCCAATGTAGGAGTCGTAGGGGTTGCCGTCCGGCTTCACTTCCGTCAGGCCGCTGAAGAGGCAGGCCACGGTATCGTTGATGACCTTGATGTCGGTGAAGGTGGTGCGGATGTTCTTGTTGTTGTTCAGGTAGTCCACCAAGGGTTTGCCAACCGCCTTGCCCACCATGTCGGGGATATCGAGTCCCTTGGTCCACCGGAGCAGCACGGCATCGCCGTTGAGCCGCGAGGCGGCGGGGTAACTGAAGCAGAAACCTATCTTGGAAACGCGGCTGTCGAGTGTCTTCAGTTCACCGATGTAGGTGGCGAAGGTGTCGAAGAGGCGTTCCTGGTCGAAGCCTTTGGTCTCCACCTTGGAGAGAGGGTGCTTCACCTGTTCCAGTACGGTGGCTTTGTCGCCTTTATATTCCACCACGGCGGCACGGAAGTTGGTACCGCCCCAGTCGAGAGCCAGCACACGCTCCTCGGCAATGTCCAGCTTGGGTGTCACATGAGTGGGAATGGCCAGAATCTCCTGATTGTCCGCACGAAGTCCCTCCTCGATGCGTTCCTGCAGTTCGTTGGCTACGGCTTTCAGTTCGTCCGTGGACAAGTCGAATATGTTTTCCATCATCATTGTTTTGGTTGAGTTACAATCTTACAATCTTGTGTCTTCTTCAATCGTTGAACGATGGCTATGACTTTAGCCGAGCGTCTCTCCTTTGTACCGTTTATACCGTTTTTGGTCGTCCTTGGTGGCAGGTTCCAGTCGTATGGCACATCCTCCGCTGGCTTTCAGTTGGAAGCGGAGCACCGATTTGCTGTCCACAATCAACCGGGTCACCTTCACATGCGTACGGGTCTGTACGGCATCATCGTCGGTGTAGATGTGAGCGACATACTTCTCGTTTTTATTGAGGAAAGAGAGAGGAGTGGTCACGCTACGGGATTGCTTATTACCCAATGTACCTATGAACCACTGATTGTCTGCACGGCGAGCTATCGTGACGAACTCCCCTATCTCTCCATCAATTACCTTCGTGTCATCCCAGACAGTCTTCACCTTGTCGAAGAATTCTATCTCGGACTCACCCTGATAGGCTGACGGCTGGTCGTACCAATAGAGGAACTGCAACGGGCTGTAGTAGACCACCGCCATAGCCAGCTGGTGGGCATGGGTGGTCTTGATACGGTTGTTGTAGTAACAGATGGTGTAGTCGCCGGCGCCACAGAGGAAACGCGTAAACGGCAAGATGGTGTTGTGCGTAGCATCGGGCATCTCCTCGTTGCCGCGAATGCCCTCCTGCGTCAACAGGTTCGGATAGGTGCGGCTGAAACCCGTTGGACGGTATTCGTCGTGAATATCAACCATCAGTTGCCATTCCGCGCACTTCTTCACGGCATCGTGAAGCCAGTTGGTCCAGAATTGGTTGCCCACCTGCACAAAGCCGAATTTCAATCCCTTGATGCCCCATTTCTTGTAGACGGGAAGTATAGAGTCGAGTTGGTTGTAGAGCGCCCGTTGGTTTACATAAACCCACACGCCAATGCCTTTGGAAGCAGCGTACGCTGTCAAGGCCGGCATATCAAAGTCTTTTGAGGCATCGGGTTTCGAGGCATCGGTTGTCACCTTCATCTCCGGACCGTACCAACGCGCATCCAGATGGATGTACCGCAGGTCGTGTTCGGCGGCGAAATCAACGCATTTCAGTGCAGCGGCCTGTCTCAGGTCGGCCACACGGATCACCTTGCCAGGTTTTATCCACGAAGTATCTTTTATCTGACAGGGAGGATTCAGATTCAGTATCAAATCGTTGTTGGCTATCAAATCAATGGCTCTCTCCCCTACCATGATGGTGCGCCACGGGGTGGCATAGGGACTGATGACATCCACTGAGCTGTAGACCGATGTTTGCAGCACATTCTCCTTGACCAAGCGGAACTTGGTACGGGCATAGTCGGTCATCTGCGCTTCGCCCAAGGCCACGGTCAAGCCATTGGCAAGACGCATCGTCAAGGGGCGTTCGCTCTCCGCTTCCCAATCCTTCAGGGGCAAGCAGTGATAGGGACCTTGCGCCCATTTCTCGTAGTAGGCCATGGTGCCCTTCGGCATCACGAATTGTGTCCTCTCGCCCACGGTATGGAGGAAAAGTCCGTTGTCCGTCTCGGGGAAGAAGTAGCGGAAAGCCACCCCCTCGTTATAGACCCGTACGATAAAGTGCATCCGGTAGCAGAGGCGTTTGTCGAACTCTTCGGCATCCAACCCGCCTTCCGTACCTTTCTTGAATTGCAGCTCTATCTGATTGTAGTGGTCGCGCACCCGGTTACGTTCTCCATAGGGAGGTGTCCACACGGTGTCTTGCTGACTGACTACCGTCTCCATCAGGTTAAGGTTTTCGCTCCAGTCGTCTATATCCTCGTTGGGGATGCCCAAGGCGGACTCAAAGAGTTGGTTTTCCAACATCATGCCCAGTTCGGACTCTCTCACCACTTCCTTACCGTCATAGTTGAGGGTATAGTAGAGACGTTTACCCCCTTTGGGCATCTGTTTTTGATAGGTTTCGAACTGATACTTGCCATCGGGCGAAGTCACCTGCTGACGAGTGGCTTCGAGAATGGTCTGCGCCTGAGCGGCGGAGAGACCGAACAATGAGGCCAATAGCAGAGTTTGTATGTTTTTCGTGATATCCATACGTCAGTATATATATATTTATTTGTTGATATAAAATGTCTGTTCTACGGGGGTGGCGGACTGCAGTTCGCCTTTACGTCCCAGCTGCCAAGCCACCACAGTCACCTTTACGGGGAACTTGGCGCGAGGCGGAATGCGGGTCAGCACGAGCTTGTCTCCTTCAATGCGTGCCGGGCCTTCCTTCACATAATAGCCTACAGGCAGACAGCTGTCACTGGCGGCGCACAGGGAGACCTCCTGTTTTGTGCCATTTTTCACGTTCCCTATTTCGGGAAAACTTATACGTTGCGCTTTTCCTTCTTTGATGGGATAGTTTACACGAAGGTTCACTTCCTGCACCATCCGTTTCATCTTCTTGTCCCCGTCGTGGTAGGCAACCATCCAGATTTCGTTGGTAAGACGAGGATTGTCCATACCCATATGGTAGAAACGTACCCGGAAGGTGGTGTCGTTCACAATCTCCACCGGGCCGCAAATGCGGCGCATCCGCACGTTTTCGTTTGCGTTCACTACCCGTGTGTGCGTTTCATCGCAGAGCACACCTTTCAAGTGAAAGGTCACGCCATCGGCTTCGGGCTCAAAGGCGGCCGTGTACTTACCGTGTGCGTCTTTGTTATAAGTCAGCAACTGACCGTTTTGCATCAGTGCGATATGTTGGTCTTGTTTGCCGCGCATGGTGGCGTAATAGGCTTCCGTAGCTTCGGCTATTTCTTTGTCGAAATACCAGAAAGCGTCGTGGGGGTCGCCTTTGTATTTGTTGAAGGGGGCCGTCTTGGCACGACGGGTTTGGCCCAGATGCCAGCGTTCCGCCAAATAACCCTCTTGGGGATTGAGCTTCTTCAGGGTGTCACCGTCCAAACGATACTGCACCGCCTTCTTCAGGAAGAGGCAGATGTAGCGCACCACCTCATCGGAAATGTCGAAATGTCCGTGACCTACGTCAGCGAGGAAAGAGATGCAGCTGTTGGGATACATCATGCGGAACGCCAAGGAGGGGTTGACGCGCGACTCCCACCATTCAAACTCACCTTCTATCATCAAGCCGGGGATGCCGTCAATATTGCGGGTACGTCCCCACTCCAGGTTCTCACGACCGAAGCCGCACAGGTTGGTACGCGGAGAGTCGCCTTTGTAGGAAATGACCGCCAGGGTGCGGTCGGCATTCCATGCGGCGAAATTCCAAGGCATGGTAGCCATGGCGGAATGGCCCAACGGGACAATCGGCACACGCTGCAGCTCATCGTATCCGCTGACCTCAGCCAAGTCGGCAAGCATCTTGTCGAAAGCTTTCCGGCAACCCGTTTCCTCTTTCCATTGTTGTTCGAGCCCGGGCGTAATCCAGACAACGGCTAAGTCAAGTTCCGACAAGGTCTGACGGAAGTCGGGATGTTCGAAGATAGGTTCCTCACACATGTTGTGCGTTCCAAACACCACGCCGCGCACCTGCCGACAATCCTCCGGTATATAGAGGAAAGCGACGGGATTCTTTTTCGTCGCGTCCGACACCCATTCTGTCACCTTCACCGACCATTGCCACACGGCAGCATGCAATTGAACGGTCATTACTGCCATTGCTGCGGCCAACACCGCCAGTCTCTTGTTTACACTTGACTTTTTCATTGTTTTTTGTTTCAGTTCATCATCCCTTGCCCGAAGATACCGCCCACCTCCATGTGGGCGGTATCTTTCAACCAATGAATAATCCTAATATAATAACACACCAAATTGAAAACTCATTCTTGATACATCATCAGGGTGTTCCACCCCAGCTGGTCGAAAGCACCGGAGTTGGTGCCATAGCGGCTATTGCCGTCCGCGCCGCATTCGGGGCGCATCTTGTCAGCAGCCATCTTGGCGTATTTGAATCCCGATGAGAGACCCTTCACCTTCGCATAGTGGTTGTAATAGATTTCCCAACCCGGACGCAAGTTGCCGCGGCCACTGTCATCGGCAATGGCGGTGTGTACGGCACTGTGCGAGCTGCCGGCGTGAGCGCAGTCCATGCAATATCTATACTCGTTGAAAGGCATCTTGGTAGCGTTGGCAATCCAAGCACCATTGGCGTTGAGTTGGTCGCCGCCGTCGCGCAGGTTGAAGAGAGCCACATACTCACCCATCTTCATCAAGGCGTTGTCGTTGGCGGCAAAGAAGTCCAGTTGTTGGATATCCGGATTGCTCTGCATCAGCGTGTAGGCCATCTGGGCCAGTGTGGCTGACACGGCAACGGACATCATGGCGTGACCTTGGTCACGGCCACTCTCCTGGTTCTGTGCAATCTGTTCGCCACTTCCGTAGGGATCATCGAAAGTGCCCCGAATCAGCTGTTTGATGCAGCCGTTGCCCACACCCGCATAGAAGTAGTTCACCACATAGTTCACCATCTCATCGTTCTCGCAAAGGATGCCGATGCCCAAGTAAGAGCAAAGGTTCACCAAGTCCCAGTTGCTCCAATAGTGGTCGGAGCAGCCGTTCTGGTGTTTGCTGAGGAACGTCAGGTTCTCCGAAGCGAACACGTTCATCATCCACTCCTTGTATTTCGCGAAGTCAGTAGAGTTCCAACCGCTGTAGGTACGCATCATCTCGCCTGCACAAGCGAAGGTGTAACCTTGCGCCCCGGCGGCCAACACCTTGTTGGCATCGTTGGACCGGATGCCCTTACAGCCTGCCGCCCAGGCGTTCATCACATTTACGGCAATCTTCGCGTATTGCTCCTCACCGGTAAGTTTCCACAGCAAGGCGCACTGGTAAGCGGCCGCCGCATCGTACATCGCTTCGGCATAATGTTCCTTGTTGTCGGAGGTGATGCCATTACCGTCTCCACGCACGATATACTCCAGTACGGTAGGCGTGTAACCCGGAACCGTGAAGCGGCTGTTCTTCAGTGCGGTCAGTTCATCCTTCACCGCCTGCGGGGCGGTTCCTTCGTCCAGCGACTTCTTCACGCGGTCGAAATCCTTCTGATTGAACATCGCACAGGGGTGTGAGTAGGTGTACTGTGCGGCTATCGGGGTATAGATTTCCTCCTCGTCAGGGATATCCAAATCCACCACACCGAATTTGTTTTCGCGACAGGAAGTCTGCACTGCCAGAAGCAGTGCAAGACTTATATAAGAAAGCATTCTTTTCATCATAATCATTCTTTGTTATTTGATTACCTCATAGGTCAATCCTTCGGAGGCGATGTATGCCTTCACGTCATCAATCGTCTTGAAGGTCTGTACCCAATATACATTGTACTTCAGTTCGTCGGTCGAAGCGATGTCGGCGTACTTGAACTGCAAGGTAGTGAACGAAGCGGTCGCCGTTGTCGGCAAGAGGCCTCCGTTGGCCCAGGCCTGTTTGGTCAGGTCATAAATGAAGACGTGGCTGCCATCGGAGCACTTGTAGTCGTTCAACCACTTGTTGTTGTTGCCGTTCAACCCTCCGGAGAAGGATGAGCCGTTGCAACTGCCCGAAGCATCGAGAGTAATGTTACGTCCCGTCACACCTTCCACATCTTTCAGGTCGTCCATACGGATGGCGATAATCGGGTAGGTACCGGCATTGAGCCAGGTAGTAGGACTCCAGCACTTGAAGTCACCACGACGTTTGGTTGCATTCTGCATGTAGGTAGTTACCGTCACGTAGCCGTCGTGCCACTCGTGCGACGAAGAGGTCCCGTTACCGCTTTGCTTGGCGTTGTACCAGGTGTAGTTGTTCTGGTTGTGGAACAGCTCACGGACAAGGCCTTCTTCAATATGAAGTTTGATACTTGAGGATTTGCCTGTTGAAGGACAGGTAGCCGTGATGGTCACGTCACCGAACACACCGGTCTGGTTGAATGTCACTACGCCATTGGCTACAGTGGCCAGAGCGGCATCACTGGTAGTCCACTCGATGAGCGACTTGGTACACTGGGCGGGAACGGTCGTGTAGTCCAGAGCCACACTCTTGTCCGCAATGGCAAATAGATAGCCATTGTCAGCCGAACAGGTTTGGTCAATGGTAACTTCTTCCGGATCGACAATCTGCATCACGGTGATGTCCTTTTGGGCCGTCACGCCACTGCCGTCCAGAGCGGTAGCCGTGATGGTAACCGTTGCGCTGAAAGCGTCATTCTTCACGCCAGTCACCTTACCCGTAGCGTCTACCGTGGCCAGCTTCTCGTCGCTCGATTTCCACGATACGGTCTTATAGGTAGCGTCCTCCGGCAGGATGCCGACAGTGAACTGAGCCGACTCACCGGCATAGACCTCATCGGAGGTTGACGCAAGCGTGATAGACTCCGCCTTGACGAGCGAATTTGCCACAATCACCTTCAGTGAAGAGCCGATGTTGCTGCCCGAGTAGTAAGCCTCGGGGGCTACCTGTATGATAGCGTAGCCCGTGCCGTCACCGCTGACCGCCGTCACCTTGCCGGTAGCGTCAACGGTAGCCACGTCCTCGTTGGAAGAGCTCCATACGACATCCTGGTAGGTCACGTCCTCGGGAGCGATGGTGAAGCCCAACGACACTTGTTCACCTTTTATCAACGGGAGCACAGTCGTTTCGGTGCTCGCTTCGGTGTAGAGCAGTGACTGTTGTGCATCGGGGAGCACCAGCTTCACCGCTTCGGGATATTTGGCGTTCTCAAGTTCCGCGAACTCCGCCTTCTCCTCGCACGAAATCATTGCAGTGGAAAGGACTGCCAGCAGCAGCGTCCCAAATCCATATTTCTTTGTATGTATCATCATTTTCTTTCTTTAGGATTAAGTGAATTAATTGGACCATCCGGGGTTCTGTCCCAATTGCGGATTGAGTTGCAGCTGGTCGGACGGCAACGGATAGAGATAGAGTTTATCGTTCCAAGTACGGTTGGTGTACATCGTCAGACAGCCGTCACTACTGAGTGTACGTCCGTGTCCGGACCAGTTGGCCTCGAACCAGGTACCTGTCACCTTTACGCCATAGAGGTCTTTCACCATCTCCACCGAAGAGACGGCCCAACGCTTGAGGTCGTCCACGCGATGACCTTCGAGGAAGAGTTCCACGGTACGCTCGCAACGAATCTCGTCACGCATGGAGAGGCCGTTGGCGGTCACGAGGCTGTTGCTCAGTTTGGTCATGTCGGGATTCACACGCTGACGGACCAGATTGAGCGAATAGTCCAGTTCGCCGTCGGTGATGCTTCCGTTGAGTTCGTAGGTAGCCTCCGCATAGTTGAGCAGCACCTCGGCGTAGCGGATGATGGGGAAATCGTAAGATTCGTAGTAATCCTCCACATTGCGCTCGGCACCCCATTTGCGGTTGATGTAGCCGCTGCCGCTGCGTACGTTGCACTGCAGGGCGTTGTCCAAGTCGGCATCAGTCCAGGTTGTACGCCACTTGCCGTCGTTGTTCCAGTAGGACTGTCCGTGATAGAGCATATTGTTGGTCATGCGGTTGTCGCGATTCTGGAATTCATCGGTCACGCCTGCATACCCTTTGAAGAGCGGAGAGACGGTGACGGGCAATCCATCCTGGCAGCGGTACATATTCGCCATCTTACGGGTGACGTAGCAAACGTTGGCTACCAGTCCGTGGGTCAGGTTCCATGCGGTCTTGTCGCCGTTGCGGTGACGTTTGTAGTAGATGTACTCCGTATTGTCAGCCTTGGAGAGGTTGGCGGGGTTACACTGCGCGCCATCCTCCAAGATGAACATGTAGCGATAGCTCTCGTTACCCAACGCAGCGTCGTAGAAGAGCTTGTACTTTTCGCTCTTGATGACTTGGTCGGCAGCATCCTTGGCAATGGCGAGCAACTGCGAGCTGCGGGTGGTGTTGCTGTCGGTATCCTTGCCGTTGGTGTGGAACTTCTGCCAGGTTCCTTCGTAGAGGGCGACCTTCGAAAGCATAGCCAAGGCGGCGTACTTCGTGACGCGTCCTGCCTCCGAAGCGGTTTCGGGCAACAGCTCGGCAGCCTCCTGAAGGTCTTTGATGACGAAATCAATCACATCGCCTCTGTCGTCACGCTCGGCACTCAGCTTCTCACTGTTGAGGTCTATCGGCTCGGTCAGGATAATGACATCGCCATAGAGCTGCACCAGTTCGAAGTAGTTGACGGCACGGAAGAATTTGGCTTCGCCCACCGGCGTGGCGATGGCCGATTGGTCGCCAAAACTTTCGGCGTTCTTCAACAAGAGGTTGGTGTAGTAGATGTGCGTGTAAGCACCCGTATAGTTTCCGTCGCTGGTAGGTATCGTGTTGGTACCCTGTGCGTAGACGTTGACGGTGGAGGTACATATCAGGTCGCCGCGATAGTCACTGTGGGGATTATCGGAAACGGCGGTAGAGAAATCGTGTGGCCATGCATAGAACTGGTTAGCGAACAACTGGAAGTTATCGGCCTTGTTCCACACCAAGTTGTCGCCCAGACTCGCTTTGGGTTCGAGGTCGAGACAAGAAGTAGCGATTAGGGCCATTGCCGCTAAAGATGCAGTCTTTATGTAATTGTATATTTTCATGTTTCGTAAAGTTTAGAAGGCACAATTTAAACCGAAAGTAAAGTTACGTGTAAACGGATAACGTCCCGTACCCGAGGGGTTGCGTTTAGCTTCGGGATCCCATCCGTCCTTAATCTTGGTAGTCTCCCACAGGTCTGTACCCGTGATGTAAATGCGGGCACTGCTCAAGACACGTGTCTTGCTGAGGAGGGCGTTCGGGAAGGTGTAACCGATGGTAATGTTCTTCAGTCGCAGATAACGGCCGTCCTGGGCGGTGAGCGACGAAGGTTGGTAGTTATAATTGTTGATGTTGCCGTCGCTGGTGTAGGGCGAGTAGTAGGCGTTGGGGTTGTCTACCGACCAAGTGTTGCCAATGGAGGCCGTACTGGTGTTGGTGTAGTAGCCGCGGAAAGGCACCACCAGGTTGTTGATGTCACGGTAAACGAAGCGGTTGGCGTCACCCTGGAAGACGAAGCTCAGGTCGAAACCTTTGTATTCGATGCCCCCATTGAACGAATAGGAGATTTCGGGTGTGTCGCTACCGAGGTAGATATAGTCATTCTCATCGAGTTTGCCGTCATTGTTCTCGTCGCAATACATGTTGTCACCCAAGCGGAGGTTCGACGGCATGCCGATACCGTTGTTCTCGTAGTATTTGGCTTTGTAGGCGGCGAGTTGCTCTTCCGTCTGTATCTTGCCACCGTAGCGGAGTCCGAAGATGGAGTTCAACGGATAGCCCTGCATGGTCGACTTGTAACCGGAAGAGAGGACGGTGATGCCACCGTAGTCCGTCAACTCATTGCGTGAGAAAGTGAAGGTGCCGCCAACGTGGTAGCTCACGTCACCCACCTTGCCGCGATAGGTCAGCTGACCCTCGAAACCCCAGTCTTTGAATTTGCCTGCATTGGCGGAAGGAGCTTTGTCACCGAGGATACCCGGATAGGTAACGCTCACGAGCATGTTGTCGTTCTTCTTCAAGAACGCCTCCACCGTACCCGACAACGAGCCGTTGAAGAGTCCGAAGTCGATGCCGACGTTGTAATTCTTGATGCGCTCCCAGGTACGGGTCTTGGAAGCCAAAGTACCGCTGGTCTTGATGTAGGCCAGTTTGTCCGACCCGATGTAGGGACCGCTACCGGCTGCCACAAGGGAGTAGAGCTGTACGCCATCGTAGTTACCGATGCCGCTCTGGTTACCCACCTCGGCATAGGAGACACGCAGTTTCAGTTCGCTCAGCCAATCCACGTCCTTCATGAATTCCTCTTGTTTCACACGCCATCCGGCCGATGTTCCCCAGAACATGTTCCAACGGTTTTCGGGAAGGAACTTGGACGAGCCGTCGTAACGTCCGTTGACCTCCAAGAGGTAGCGTCCGTCGAAGTCGTAGTTGAAACGTCCGAAGTAAGAGAGGTTGGAGTTCTGGTATTTGTTCTCACTACCGCTGAGTGTCACCTCACCGGAGCCGTTGATAATCTCCAATCCATTCTGAATATCTTTCACCTTGGCACCGAAGTAAGTGTACTCCTTGAACTCGTATTGCGTACCCAGCGTAAGGTTCAGGTTGTGTTTGCCAAAGGTCTTGTTGGCAGCCAAATAGCCAGTTACGGAGTAGAAGTCGGTACGTGCCGCCGTCTGTGTGTAGGTGGAGTTCTCCTGAGTGGGGCTGGTGCGTATCACCTTCGTACCCGCGTAGTTGTAGAAGTCTATGGCATTGTTGGTGATGTTGCGAGTGGCCGTATTGGTGGAGTAACCCAGGTTGGCATTGGCCTGCAACCAATCCGTAATCTTGTAGTTGAGGGTCTCGCTAAAGGAGATGGCGGAGACTGACAGCTTATTGCTGCCGCCATATTCCGCCTGGGCGGCCGGTGAGCACCAGGTGCCCCAGGCATAAGGCTTTCCGTCGACGGTTTCAAAAGGGAGACCGGGCATAGGCAGTGTGCTCGACAAGGCGGAGCTGATCTGCGTAGGAGCCACTTGTTCCTGGCGGTTATAGGATATGGAGGATTCCAACTTGAAGTCTTTGGTCAGTTGGAAGGTATTGTTCATACGGAAATTGTAACGTTGGTTATTGTTCCTTCCGTACTGCAATGTAGAGCCGTCATAGAGATAACCGAGCGATATACGATAAGAGGATTTGTCCGTACCACCGGAGAGACTCAGATTGTGCTCGGTGCTCCAAGCGTCACCAAAGAGAGTGTCGAACCAGTTGACATCGTCGGCAAAGGCGAAGTCCGACACATCCGTGAAAGCCGCCGTTCCGAAGGGATTGCCGCTACTTGCGAGATCGAGTACTTGTCCTTTATACTTCTTGGCCAACTCCGTGTACGTGTACCACACGTTGCTCCGGTTGCCGTCGTTAATCAACGCCTGTTGCAGACCATCGGCCCATTGGTCGAGACTCATCACCGACTGCATCAGACCGGGAGACTTCACCGTGGCGCTGGCACCATATTCCACCTTCACCTTGCCCGAAGCACCTTTCTTTGTGGTGATGAGCACCACGCCACCTGCGGCACGCGATCCGTAGATGGCGGCGGCACCGTCCTTCAGGAAGTTGATGGTCTCGATGTCGCCAGGATTGAGAAGGCGCATCTCGTTGACACTCTCGTAAGCCACACCATCGACAATGATAAGCGGGTCGGTAGAATTGACGGACACGGAACCGCGCAGCTTCATGCCCCAGCTCTCGTCTCCGGGAGCGGATGAGCTACGGGTAATCATGACACCCGGCACCTGTCCTTGCAACGCCTGCAAGGGGCTGGACAATCCGCCCTTCTCACGGAATATCTTTTGGTCGACAACGGTAACGGCACCCGTCAACGACTCTTTCTTCATGGTACCGTAACCTACGACTACCACTTCATCCAACAGCTCACTGTCCTCCACCAGTGTGATGTTGACAAATTGTTTGCCCGCTACATTCACCTGTTGGGTTTTGTAGCCTACATAAGATACCACCAACACGGACTTCGATGAGACATTGCTCAGTGTGAAGTTTCCGTCGAGGTCGGTGATGACACCTGTCGTGGTGCCCTTGACCATGATGCTGGCACCGATGATGGCTTCGCCATTGGCATCGACAACCTTGCCTTTTACAGTACTTCCTTGCTGCACGATGGCAGTCCCATTCGTGTCAGCAAAAACAGATCCGGGATTGCCTGCCAGCAGAGCCACCATAGCCAAGGTGGAGAGCAGGACGTTCTTCGAAGAGAATCTGAAATGTTTTTCTTTCATACCTAAAATTTAAAGTAACTATTATATAACAACTGTTGTTCTATTGTTCCAGCAGATGAGTTCATCAACCATTGGATGCAATGAACACGATGCAAAAATAAGAGGTAAGGGGAAAAGGTTTGCGGATAATTTATCCAAATCCATAGGGTAATTTGTCCAAATCCCCCACAACAGGCACTCTTTAGAGGATTTACCCCTATTGTCATATCCTGATTTCGCTTGTCAGTTATATTGTTGAATCATGAGGTTAACCTCACAGCCCCGAGAGGTTAACCTCATTTTCGATGGCGGTTAGACTATGTTGTGATTTAGTTTTGTATTCCGAACGTAAATCCGTAACTTCGCAACGGAAACAAGAAACTTGCAGCGTATGAAATACCCTATAGGCATACAGACTTTCGA
>CAVFNZ010000024.1:0-25198 GCA_963624095.1 Clostridium sp. CAG:217
GTGAGCGGTGACGAGGCCAACTCTTTCTATCACGACGCACACAATCTTGCAGGAAAGTGTGACTACGTGATGGCCAATCCGCCCTTCAATGTGGACAAGGTGAAGGCGGAGAGCGCACAGAGTGCAGGGCGATTGCCATTCGGACTGCCGGGCGTGAACGCCAAGACCAAGGAGATAGGCAACGCCAACTACCTTTGGATAAGTTATTTCTACGCTTACCTCAACCCCACGGGACGTGCCGGGTTCGTGATGGCCTCATCGGCAACGGACAGCAGCAACAAAGACCGCGACATCCGTGAAAGGCTCGTCAACACGGGTGACGTGGATGTGATGGTGTCCGTGGGTAACAACTTTTTCTACACCCTCTCGCTGCCCTGCTCGCTATGGTTCTTCGACCGCAACAAGCGGCGAGAAATCAGAGATAAGGTGCTCTTCATCGATGCACGCAACTACTACACCATAGTGGACCGCACACTCAACGAGTGGACGGAGTGGCAACTGCGCAACCTACAGGCCATCGTGCATCTCTATCGGGGCGAGACTGACAAATATCGGGTGCTCATTTGTGACTATCAGAAAGTCATCAACGACCATGCCGAGAAATATGACAGTGCCGTATGGCATCAGGAGGACATGACCTTTGAAAAGGCACTCGCTGCCGCAATTACTCCTCGTGGCTGAAGGACATAAAACTGCGCTATCGCCAAGCATTGGCCGACTACACCGCCAACCCCGATGGCGGCGGACAAGGGAACGACCCGACGGTGGATAAGACGGAACTTATCAAGCACGTCATTGAAATCATCACAGCGGCGGAAGAATACTTGCACGGCCACGGCTTCGAACTTCAACAACTCATAGGCGCAGAGTCGTTTGAGAAACTGGCATTGCTTAAACAAGCTGCCAACGCCATGTGCGAGACGGTGGCAATACGCAAATCGTTCTGCACCTTTGCCACCACACTGCTGAAGCTCTGGAAATATCTCGACCATGAGGATATCACGGCGGAGATGAAACAAAAGAAGGACGGCATAGAAGCCATTTGGAAAGAACTGCAAAAGAAACGCAAGCACTCGGACATTACCGACTTGAGCGTAGCTATCAACAATATTGTGAACGAGCATCTGGAAGTCGATGAAAGCATCGGTAAATTGAAGACCGCCGAAAGTAAACGCTTTGACATAAGCGGCATTGATTTCGAACTTTTGAGGCGCGAGTTCGCCAAGAGTAAGGAAAAGAATCTTTTACTGCGTGATATCGAGGAACTGTTGCAGGAACGGTTAGCTCAGATGATAGCTGAGAACCCATCGAGAATCAACTTCTACGAACGCTATCAGGAAATAATCAAATCATACAATCAAGAGCAGAACCGCGCGGCCATAGAAAAGTTATTTGAGGAGCTGATGAAACTGTCTCATTCACTCACAGAGGAACAGAAACGCTGTGCACATGAGGGGTTCGAGAATGATGAGGAAGCACTTGCAGTGTATGACCTCCTCTTGAAGGAGAATCTTTCAAAGAAAGAAATCGAAAGGTTGAAAGCCACTGCGAAGGAGTTGCTCGAAAAGATAAAGGCAGAACTGAAGGACATGGATCATCCATTCGAGAAAACCGTGACAAAGGCTTCGATTATCGTCACCATACGAGACACACTATGGAGGGAACTCCCTGACAGCTATTTTTCTGAAGGTAATCTCGAAACCTACCGCAACCGTGTTTATAACTATGTGAGCCAAAGATATAGTGCGCCAATCCAAGCTCATAACCCGTCCTAAACGCAAATTCCCTTTGGCTCTCACGAGTTGCGAACCGCAAACCGGACGTAGGCGCGGTCGTCGAAGCTGTGGTTGCCTTCGACGAGCCCTTTGGTGGCAATGAAGGTGCGGACGTTTTGCGGGTCGTTGGCGAGCTGTGAGGCGAGGGCGGTCTCGCTTGCGGCCAAAGTGGGTAACAGGGTGGGGTAGCCGTCACTCGCCAGAACAATCTCTATGGACGACGCTCCGGTGGACGCTTGCGACGGTGCGCAGGGAATCACCCTCACGCCATCCGGGTAGATGGGGAATCCGTCGATGACGGCATACCGGCGGTTCTGTCCTTCGGTGATGGCTTCCACGAGCAGGGGCTCAATCGCCTTGCGGGCTTCCACGGGTGGCATCCCTTGCCGGATGAGCTCCGCCCGCCGGTCGGCTATCCGCTCCTCGTAGGGCTTGGGGTTCTCGTAGAGCACTCCGTTGACCAACGCTTGACAGTCGCCCACCATCCACACCTCTTGGCGCAGTCGACTGTAGACAACGGCGGAGGCGGTGAGCCGATCTACGGGGTTGGCTCGCATCCGCTCCGTCACCCCGGCTTGTTCGTATACCTTATTTATATAGGACGTAACGCCTTGGCAGAATTCGGCGACTGTAGCGTCAGCCTTCAGCTCCTCCCGCATAAACGTCGTCGTGAGTAGGGTGGCGTAACGCCCGTTTTTCATCGTAGGCGACAGGTGTAGCGGTGTCTTGCTGGTGCTCCCGTCAATCACGGCGATGAAATCCTCCGTCACCACGAGGGCATCCTCGCATTCCGCCTCGTCCTTCTTCCCTTGGATATAACTCTCTATAACTGTCGTTTCCATTTCTCCCAATTGTTGCAATCCGTTCGCTGCTGCCATACGGGCGATTGCAAAGATAGTGCAAATCGAACACAGAATATCAAGCTTGCTTGAAATATTATGTTGAGATGCAGCCTATCTTATCTAAAGGTATGAAATTATTCTTATTCGCCAATTAGTACTTGCCACATGGCTTGATTTCTCTTGAATGTTATTCATGACATCGGGCGTTCCCTCATGAACGTAAAGTTCTGAAGTCATCCAAAAAGGCGGGTTCTTTTTCGTTATTTGCCAAAAAGAGGTAACTTTGCGGCCGAAATCAAATACTGAAGAAGATGACTGGATACATTTCGGATGACTCACGCAAGGTGACGACTCATCGTTTGTTTGAAATGAAACAGCGTGGCGAGAAAATCTCCATGCTTACCTCATACGATTACACCACCGCTCAGATTGTCGACGGTGCCGGAGTGGACGTGATTCTGGTGGGCGACTCCGCCTCCAACGTCATGGCCGGAAACGTGACGACCCTGCCCATCACGCTCGACCAGATGATTTATCACGGCAAGTCCGTGGTGCGTGGCGTCAAACGCGCCTTGGTGGTTGTGGACATGCCTTTCGGCTCTTACCAAGGGAACGAGATGGAAGGTCTCGCCTCCGCCATCCGCATCATGAAGGAGAGCCATGCCGACGCGCTGAAACTGGAGGGCGGTGAGGAGGTCATCGATACGGTGAAGCGTATCATCTCCGCCGGCATTCCCGTGATGGGACACCTCGGCCTGATGCCGCAGTCCATCAACAAGTACGGCACCTACACGGTGCGAGCCAAGGATGAGGCCGAGGCGGAGAAGCTCGTCAAAGACGCGCACTTGCTCGAAGAGGCCGGATGTTTCGGACTGGTGCTGGAGAAAATCCCGGCGGCCTTGGCGGAGCGTGTCGCCAAGGAGCTGAGTATCCCCGTGATTGGCATCGGTGCCGGTGGCGGTGTGGACGGGCAAGTGCTCGTCGTCGCGGACATGTTGGGTATGACGAAAGGTTTCAGTCCACGCTTCTTGCGTCGCTACGCGGACTTGAACGAGGTGATGACCAACGCCATTGGCCGGTACGTGAAAGACGTGAAGGAGTGCGACTTCCCCTCCAAGGACGAACAATATTGATGCTCCTATAATAATAAGGTATGGAATTCGTTCCCGTTTGTCTCGGCAAATAGGGAGAACCCGAAAAGAGAGAATAATGAACACTGCCCAGTTGTGGTCGTCTAACTTCAGACGCATAAGCCTCGCGAACTTCCTGTTGTCGGTCGCCTTGTACATGCTTTGGCCCGTGTTGCCGCTGTGGATGATGCAACGCTACGGCGCGAGTCCGTTGTGTGCCGGGGGCGTTGTCGCCTCGTTCGGCT
Organism: Clostridium sp. CAG:217; assembly: GCA_963624095.1. GTDB lineage: Bacteria > Bacteroidota > Bacteroidia > Bacteroidales > Bacteroidaceae > Phocaeicola_A. Next base: position 3,993 of record CAVFNZ010000024.1, read on the forward strand.
TGGCTGTCTACCTGTCCGGACCGGTCATCTCTTACCTTGTCGATGCTTTCAGACGTAAAACCGTTTGTCTGCTGGGCGTGTTGGTGGTCGCGTTGACTACCGCGGGCTATGTGTTCGCGCAAAGTCTCCTCCTTATTCTCGTTCTGCGCCTGTTGCAAGGTGCGATGGCCGGACTGAACTCAATGGCCTCCGGCGGAACGTTGGTGATAGACATCTCCCAATCGCCTTACCGCACGAAGGCCAACCTCGTCTATAGCTGGAGCGCGCGGTTAGGCTTGGCGGTGGGGCCGTTCGTGGGACTGATTCTTCAGGACTTTTTCCCGCTGCAAACCATTCTGTTCGTTTCCGCAGGATTGAGCTTGGCGGCTCTTGGCCTTGTCTTTTTGCTGCACATTCCCTTTCGGGCTCCCTTGTCCCCACCCCTGTTCTCGTTGGACCGTTTCCTGCTTTCCAACGGCTGGCTGATGTTCGTCAACCTGTTGCTCATCGCCGTTCCTACGGGCATTTTGCTCGGAATGATTCAATCGTATGTTTTCTTCGGTGTGTTGATAATTGGTTTCCTGCTCGCCATTCTGGCGTTGCGCTTCGTCTTCACCGATGCGGACATCCGCTCCGAGGTGGTGAGTGGGCTCATCCTCTACGGTTGTGCCATGTTGCTGCAAATCTCCCATCACAAAGAGGTGGCTTTCTATACCTCCGCCATCCTGGTGGGATTGGGGCTCGGACTCATACTGCCCAAGCTGCAATACTTCTTCATCGAACTTTCCGAACATTGTGAACGCGGGTCGGCCAACAACATGTACTACCTGGGTTGGGAACTCGGCATCGCCACAGGCTTCTTCATCGGATTTGGATGTATAGCGGACTCGTGGATGAAGTCGACAACCTATGGCTACCTGATTGTGCTGATACTCTTGATTGTCGCCCTCGGTACCTATCTGCTGCTCGTTCATCCCTGGTTCATGAGACACAAACGCAGGTAAACCCTGCAAGCTAACAAGCCTTCACGATTCAACTCCGACTTACTCCTTCCGCAAAGGACGAGATTCCGTTTCGGGCTGTCGAGTTCTGGAGCTCAGGCAGAAGGCGTTGGGAGAATCCCTAACTCCTCCATCCCACTGATTACGTATTCCCGTTTCAGATCATCGGGTTTCAGTGTCTGTTGGCCGTAAGTCAGCAAGTCAATGTCCATGTGGATAAACCCATTGACCTTGTCCTTGGATGGCAGGGCACATGCTTCCTCTATCGCTTTCAGTAAACTTTTCACCTCAGCTGGCTGCAACGAAGTGCGCAACACCGCCGTTTGGTTGGTGAAGAGGCTTGGGTTGCTCATCCCGATGGGCTCGGTGCGCAGTGGGGTGGAGAAGCGGATATCGGGGAAGTGCTCGCGTAGCAGCGTCCTCGCCTTCAACAGGTTCAGTGAGGCATCCGTGTTGGACCCGAGCGACAGGAGGCAGTGTTCTTTTGTTTGCATGACGGCTTTGTTTCTGCCGCAAAATAAGAACAAATGCTCCAATCTTCAAAATCCTTGCGTTATCTTTAGATAAGATAAGCTGCATCTCAGCATAATATTCAAGTAAACTTGATATTCTGCCTTCGATTTGCGTTGCCTTCAGCTTACGTTCAACCACTAAGAGGATACCATCAACCGGTAAGACCGAATGAACGGGCAGAGACATATAGCCTCATGCCCCGTCCTGGTTAGTTGGTACGCCAGTCCTGGCTATTCGGTACTGCAGTCCCGATTAGTCGGTACGCCAGTCCTGGTTGGTCGGTACAAAAAGGAGTACTGGTCGCAGGGGGCGGTGGAAGGTGTCGCTCTTGCAGCTAAAGTTAGAATAACGAAGAGGGAGAAGCTGCATCTCAGCAAAATAATCAAGCAAGCTTGATATTCTGCCTTCGATTTGCATTATCTTTGCATCGTTATAATAAACGGATTACTATGAAATTTATCGGAATTATCCCTGCAAGGTACGCTTCCACCCGTTTCCCGGCGAAACCGCTGGCGGTGTTGGGCGGAAAGAGCGTGATACAACGAGTGTATGAACAGGTGAAGAAATCACTGGACGAAGTTTATGTCGCGACGGACAATGACTTGATTAAAGACGCTGTGCTCGGATTCGGCGGAAAGGTGGTGATGACCTCCGTCAACCATCGCAGCGGGACGGACCGCTGCTACGAAGCCTATTGCAAAGTGGGCAGTGGCTACGATGTGGTGGTCAACATTCAGGGTGACGAACCCTTTATCCAACCCTCGCAGATAGAGGAACTGAAACATTGCTTTGATGACGCGTCCACACAGATAGCCACCTTGGCAAAGCCCTTCCGCGAGGCGGACGGCAAAGAGGCTCTCTTCAATCCCAACTCACCGAAAGTGGTGATGGACAAAGACCATCGGGCACTCTACTTCAGTCGCTCCGTGATTCCCTATGTGCGCAACGCTGAGCCGACGGAATGGCTGAAGCGTCACACCTATTACAAACACATCGGCCTCTACGCCTACCGGGCTGACACGTTGCGCGAAGTGACTTCGATGCCGCAATCATCGTTGGAGCTGGCCGAGTCGCTGGAACAACTGCGCTGGCTCGAAAACGGATACGTCATCAAAGTCGGCATTACGGAGATAGAGACAATCGGCATCGATACGCCGGAAGACTTGGCCAAGGCTGAACAGTTCCTGAAAGACCATGCTGAATAGAACCCAACAGCCGCCTTTGAACAGGGTGGGTATGGCGGACATCCCGCTGCCCGAGAAACGGACGCTGGCGAACGGAATCCTCTTGAACCTGTTCAACACTACTGACGAGGAGGTGCTCCGGCTCGACATCCAGATAGATGGAGGTGGACTGTGGTTTCAGTCGCAACCCCTTCAGACTCTGTTTGTCAACCGTATGTTGCAGCAGGGAACCAGTCGTTACGACTCGAAGCAAATCGCCGAGCGGTTGGACTACTACGGAGGATGGCTGGATGTCTCCACTTCGACCAAACAAGCCTATGTGACGCTCTATTCGCTGAGTAAATATTTCCCGCAACTGCTCGAACTGCTTCGCTCCATGTTGACAGAACCCGTCTTCCCCGAGAAGGAACTGGCGGTGGCCATCGAACGAGACCGGCAGCAGTTCAAGGTGAACAGCAAGAAGGTGGACGTACAAGTCCGCAAGGCATTTCGCGGAGCACTTTTTGGCCCGGACTATCCCTGTACCAAATACGCCGAGCTGGAAGACTATGACCGTCTGCGGCGCGAGGCGTTGGTAACGTTCCATCGGAGCTTCTACCATTCGGGAAACTGTACGCTCTATCTCTCGGGCAAAGTGACACCGGAGGTTATCCGTCAGGTGGAACAGGCTTTTGGCAATGATTCTTGGGGCGATACCTCTTCCGTCCGTCACGACTATGCGTGCAAACCCGTCACTACGACGCGGAAACGGATTGACGTGACGTGTGAACAGGCCGTGCAGAGCGCTGTCAACATGGGGTTCATCGCCGTGGACGCGAAACATCCCGACTTTCAGAAGTTGCGGGTCTTGACCTCTGTGTTTGGCGGCTACTTTGGCAGTCGGTTGATGAAGAACATCCGTGAGGATAAGGGGTATACCTATGGCATCGGTGCCGGACTGCAGGTCTTCCCCGACTGTAGCCTGTTTTTCGTGAACACGCAAACCGCCAACGAATGTGTGGAGCCGCTCATTCGGGAAGTCTATGCGGAGATGGACCGCTTGCGCAACGAACCGGTGCCTGAGGCGGAACTGACGATGGTGAAAAACTATGTGACGGGCGAATTGTGCCGTGCCTATGAGGGACCGTTCTCTTTGGCCGATGCCTACATCTACATCGATTCCCAGTCGTTGCCCGAAAGTTTCCTCGCAGACACGGCGCACGCTTTGCGCGACGTGACGGCACAGGAACTGCAGGAAGTGGCACGCCGCTATTTTGTCCCCGAAAACGTGGTGGAGGCCGTTGCGGGACCGCTCAAATAGTAAAAACACCTAAAAAGCGAAAGAAAACTTGAAGACTTTGCGGTGGAAACAAATTATTGTTCTAATTTTGTGAAGCTTCAAAGATAAGGGTGTTTATGAACTCCCTTCATGAAAAGAACGCTTTGTTCGGTATAGGCCTATTGCCATGCCACTTACATGATAAAAACTGAATTGATGATTATGAAAAAGATACTATTACGAGGTTGCTTTGCTTTCTTCCTTTTTTTCTCCGCTCAGGCGATGGCGCAGATAAACATCGGTAACTACACCTTTAAGGACGGCAGCGTCTACACCGGTGAGTTGAAGGGCAAAAGACCAAACGGAAAGGGCCGCACCGTCTTCAAAAACGGCAATATCTACGAGGGTGAATATGTGAAGGGTAAACGCCAAGGCCATGGTGTCTTCATCTTCCCCGATGGAGAGAAGTACGACGGCAACTGGTTTCAGGACCAGCAACACGGCATGGGAACCTACTACTTCAACAACAACAACCGCTATGAAGGACTGTGGTATGCCGATTATCAACATGGAAACGGTACGATGTACTACTATAACGGCGATGTGTACGAGGGTGATTGGGTGCGTGACCAACGCGAAGGTCACGGGGTCTACACCTGGAAGAATGGTGCCAAGTACGAAGGCCAATGGGACAAGGACAAGAAGAACGGAACCGGCACGTTCGACTGGAACGACGGTACCGTCTACACCGGCTCGTGGAAGAACGACATGCGTCAGGGCGAAGGCGTGTTCCACTACTCCAACGGAGATGAATACGTGGGTTCGTGGAAACAGGACATGCAACACGGCAAGGGCATCTACAAGTTCCATACGGGTGATGAGTACGAGGGCGACTACGATATGGGCGAACGTACCGGTGAGGGCGTGTACAAACACAAGAACGGTGACGTTTACACAGGCCACTTCAAGAATGGTGAACAAGAGGGTGTGGGTACCTTCAAATGGGCTAACGGCTCGGTGTACGAAGGCAATTGGGTGAACAGCCAACGCGTAGGGAAAGGAAAATACACCTGGACTGACGGTGACGTTTACGAAGGTGACTGGAAGAACGACCTGCCCGATGGCGAAGGTACGCTGACCCACGCCGACGGCTCATACTACAAAGGTTCCTTCGTAAAGGGAAAGAAGGACGGCAAAGGCGTGCTGGTGGAGAAGGACGGTCTGCGCTACGAAGGCTTCTTCAAGCAGGACATGAAGCATGGACCTTTCGTGGAGACCGATGCCGACGGCCAGGTGGTGCGTCGCGGAACCTTCAAGTACGGCAAGTTTGACAACACAGGCAAATAACCAATGGTTTCCTGACCAAAACAGACAAAGATAAAGATGATGATAAATTTGGAAAGCCTTACCGCTGAAGTCAGACAATTGGCGGTGACGACAGGCGCGTTTCTGCGCGAAGAACGGAAGAGATTCCATCGGGAGCGTGTGCAGGAAAAGAAGTCGCACGACTACGTCTCCTATGTGGACAAGGAGTCCGAACGCCGCATCGTGGCACGACTGAGTGAACTGCTTCCCGAAGCGGGGTTCATCGCCGAGGAGGGGAGCGGCAGCCTGCACGATGAACCCTATTGCTGGGTAGTCGACCCGTTGGACGGCACCACGAACTTCATTCACGACAACGCCCCCTATTGCGTCAGTATCGCCTTGCGCAACCGCGAGGAAATCCTCATCGGTGTGGTCTACGAAGTCTGTCGCGACGAATGCTTTTGGGCATGGAAAGGCGGTCGGGCTTACCGTAACGGCGAGGAAATTCACGTCTCTTCGGTGGACACGCTCAATGAGTCATTCATCGAGCTCGGATTCCCGTACGATGCCGAACGCTATCGGCCGTTTGTGACCGGACTTGTGCGGAATCTCTACGGGCGCGTGTGCGGACTTCGTCTCGAAGGTGCTTGCGCGGCGGAGTTGTGCTACATCGCGTGCGGACGTTTCGAGGCTCGTGTCGAGGGGTTGCTGGGCCCGTGGGATGTCGCTGCCGGCTCGCTCATCCTGAAGCAGGCAGGAGGCATGGTGACGGATTTCCGTGGTGACGCCGATTTCTATTCCGGCAAACAGGTGTTGGCTACCAACAGCAAGATTCATCAGCTGATGATTGATGAGATAGCGAAGTTGCCTTCCGTTGGTTAGCCCAAGACTTTTCTCCTTTAGACGGAAATTTTTCCGCCGAAAGAGTTGGAGTATGGAGATTATCCGTATATTTGTGGACAATATAAAGACGTATAACATAAAGTAATTTTATAGCTATGATTATTGATACATTAGAAAACCTGAGCAAATATGCCTCGGTGAACCCTTTGTTTGCAAAAGCAATTGAGTATTTGACTTCTACTGACCTCAATGCGTTGGAAGTAGGCAAGGTCGTCCTGAAGGAAACGGACTTGGTCGTAAACGTTCAGATGGCCAAAGGCAAAACCAAAGAGCAGGCTCAGCTGGAAACCCACAAGAAGTTTATCGATATTCAGATTCCGCTCTCTACAACGGAAGTGATGGGATATACTCCCGCTAACGCGCTCCCCGCAGGTGACTACAATGAAGAGAAAGACATCACCAAGTTTGTCGGACCTTCCGAGTCGTACATCGCCGTGAAACCGGGTATGTTCGCCATCTTCTTCCCGCAGGATGGTCACGCTCCCTGTATTTCACCGGAGGAAACCATCAAGAAGATTGTTGTAAAGGTTTTGGCATAAACACATTGAATCTCCTCTAAAGTATGGACAAGACATTGAAATTGATTCAGAACGACCCATGGCTGGAGCCTTACGAAGGTGCCATAACCGGCCGTCATCAGCATGCTTTGGATAAAGAAAAGGAGCTTACCGGTAACGGGAAGCGTAAGCTGTCGGAGTTTGCCGACGGCTATCTTTACTTTGGCTTGCACCGAATGAAAGGAGGCGGATGGGTGTTCCGCGAATGGGCTCCCAACGCCACGGAGATATTTTTAGTAGGAGATTTCAATGATTGGAAGGAAAATCCCGAGTACAAACTCAAGCGTGTAGAGGGAACGGGCAATTGGGAGGTAAAACTTCCGGCGGACAAGATGAAGCATGGCGACTACTATAAGTTGCATGTTTATTGGGACGGCGGCAGTGGCGAACGCATTCCCGCCTGGGCCACCCGTGTGGTGCAGGACGAACAGACCCACATCTTCAGTGCGCAGGTGTGGAGCCCCGAGAAACCTTACACGTTCAAAAAGAAAACGTTCAAGCCGAACACCGAGCCGTTGCTCATCTACGAGTGTCACGTCGGCATGGCGCAGGACGAGGAGAAAGTGGGCAGCTATGACGAATTCCGTGAGAGAATCCTGCCTCGAATAGCTGCGGACGGATACAACTGCATCCAAATCATGGCTATCCAGGAGCATCCTTACTACGGGAGCTTCGGTTATCATGTTTCCAACTTCTTCGCCCCATCCTCACGCTTCGGCACGCCGGACGAACTGAAACGACTCATTGACGAGGCTCACTCCATGGGTATCGCCGTCATCATGGACATCGTGCATTCGCATGCCGTGAAGAACGAGTTGGAGGGGCTTGGCAACTTTGCCGGCGACCCCTGCCAGTACTTCTACCAAGGCGACCGACGCGAACATCCGGCATGGGACTCGCTCTGCTTCGACTACGGAAAGAACGAAGTCATTCACTTCCTCCTCTCCAACTGCAAGTATTGGCTCAGCGAGTACAAGTTCGACGGGTTCCGCTTCGACGGTGTTACCTCGATGCTCTATTACAGCCACGGACTGGGCGAGGCGTTCTGCAACTATGGTGACTATTTCAATGGCCACGAGGACGACAACGCCATCTGCTACCTGACCTTGGCCAATAAACTCATTCACGAGGTCAACCCCAAGGCTATCACGATTGCCGAAGAGGTATCCGGCATGCCCGGCCTGGCTGCTCCCGTGGCCGACGGTGGCTACGGATTCGACTATCGTATGGCGATGAACATCCCCGACTACTGGATAAAGACCATCAAGGAGAAGGTGGACGAGGACTGGAAACCGTCGAGTCTCTATTGGGAAGTGACCAATCGGCGCAAGGACGAGAAGACTATCTCTTATGCGGAGAGTCACGACCAGGCACTCGTGGGCGACAAGACCATCATCTTCCGCCTGATAGATGCCGACATGTATTGGCATTTCCGGAAAGGCGACGAGAATTTCTGCGTCAATCGAGGCATTGCGCTCCACAAAATGATTCGTCTGCTTACCGCAAGTACCATCAATGGGGGCTACCTCAATTTCATGGGTAATGAGTTCGGCCATCCCGAATGGATTGACTTCCCGCGCGAAGGCAACGGATGGAGTTACAAGTATGCGCGTCGCCAGTGGAACTTGGTGGACAATCACGAGCTTTGTTACCACTACTTGGGCGACTTTGACAAGGCGATGATTCACCTGATTGCCGGAGTGAAGAGGTTCGAGAAGAGCGATGTCATTGAGGTGTGGCATGACGATGGAGACCAGGTGTTGGCTTACCGACGCGGTTCCCTGGTGTTCGTGTTCAACTTCAGTCCCACAAAGTCCTTCACCGACTACGGATTCTTGGTGCCAAAGGGAGTCTATGACGTGGTACTCAATACCGATGCCAAGGAATTCGGTGGCAACGGATTCGCTGATGACACCGTTCGCCACTATACCAACTTCGACCCGCTCTATAAGGACGACAAGAAGGAGTGGCTTAAGCTTTACATCCCCGCTCGTTCAGCGGTAGTGCTTCGGTTGGCGAAATAAGGCCGACGCGGTTTGTCGGGATGACCCGGAATAATTGGAATATCTATCTGCGGTGGCCGTGCGTTACCGCAGATAGATATTTTGATTCTTCTCCCGTCCGATGGTGGTGGCGGAGCCGTGTCCCGGATAGACGACAGTCTCTTCGGGCAAGGTGAGTAACTTCTGTTGAATGGCCTCGATGAGTTGCTGTTCCGTGCCGCTGCCGTCCAAGTCCGTGCGACCGATGCAACCACAGAACAGGGCGTCACCGGTGAAGAGCGCATGCTCCTCAGCGCAATAGAATGCCAGGGAGCCGGCGGAGTGACCGGGTATGTGGAAGATGGAGAATGCGTGCGTGCCGAAGCTGATGGTGTCGCCCTCATCAATGAACCCCTTCAGCGCCACGGGCGAATCGTAATCCATGACACCGAACAGCTTGATGCGCTCCGGCATTTGCTCTAACCAAGGCAAGTCCGCCTTGTGCGCCTCACCCCGGATGCCGAATTCACTCAGCATAAACGGATTGCCGAAGATGTGGTCGAAGTGCAGGTGCGTGCAGAGCAGATGCTTAATGGTCAGCCCGTTGTTCGCAACGTAAGCCTTCAGGGCCTGCTTCTCCGACTCGAAGTAGCAACCCGCGTCAATCACCACCGCCTCTTTCGTCTCGTCCCACACAATGTAGGTGTTGACAGGCAGCATGTTAAACTCAAATTTCTTTATTGTAATCATAAGTCAGAACGATGTTTGTTTAGAGTGACACGTAAACAACCTTTTTGGTGGAGAAATATTCCTCTTTGAAGAAGTCTGACAGGTTGGTGACGATAGCTCTTCCCTTATAGGGCAGAATCTCGTGCTCAAGCTCGCCGCCCTTCAGGCAGAACAGCCCGTTGGGGTAGGCGTTTTGCTGCTGCTTCGCGATGTTCTTGCGCACAATCTTCATCAAGTCCGCCAAAGGCATCACGGCGCGGCTCACCACAAAGTCGAACTTTCCGTTCTCCTCTTCGCCGCGACATTGGCGCAGCGTGACGTTGCTTAGTCCGATGGATTCCGCCACGGCTGTCGCCACCTTTATCTTCTTCCCGATGCTGTCAATCAAGTGAAACTGCACCTCCGGAAAGAGGATGGCCAAAGGGATGCCCGGGAAACCGCCGCCCGTGCCGAAGTCCATCACCCGTGTGCCGGGCTTGAAGTGTGCCACCTTGGCGATGCCCAACGAGTGGAGCACATGATGCTCGTAGAGGTTGTCGATATCCTTGCGCGAGATGACGTTAATCTTGGCGTTCCAATCCCGGTAGAGGGCATCGAGCTCTATAAACTGGTTGCGCTGTTGCTCGGTCAGGTCAGGAAAGTAATGAAGGATCTGTTCCATACGCGTCATTCTTTCAAAAGTCCTTTCAACTCCGCGTAGGGTATGCTGAGGATAGTCATTCCTTCACAGTAGGGTGCAATCTCGTAGACGTTGTAGAAGAACTGCATCGTGTCCTTGCCGAGATAGAAGTTCTCTGATGGGTAGAGGTCCGTCCATTGCAGGTAGCTCTGGTCCTTGAGGGCTTCCATCGAGGTGACGTTCTTCTCCTTCATCAGTGCCGTGAGCAAAATCTCGTTGAGCCGCTCCTTATAGTCGGTAACGAAGAGGCTGTCCAGTGTCAGCAGCGCACCGTTCCGCTTGTCGAAATTGAGGCACGAGTAGTTATACTCTCCGTGCGCTCCGCCCTGAAACTGGTTTCTCTGTACGCTGAAGGTCAGCACACCGTCCTTGGCATCCACGGTTTTGGAGATGAGGCTATAGGTGTAGTTGTACCACCCCGATTCTCCGGCACCCATTTCCTTGTCCGCCAAGTAGCTCGTTCCGGTTTCCTGTTGGTATTTCCTCACATAGCTGTTGGTGAAGGAGTCCACCGCCGCCTGCGGTGTCAATGCATCGTAGCCGAAGAGCTCGTTGACGAGACCTTGGTTGATGCGCTGTGCCACGGGTGTCTCTCCCTTGATGTAGGTGACGCTAATCTCGATGGAACAGGCCGGGGTGGAAGTGTCCGCTATCAGTGGAGCGTTTATGTTCTTTTCTGCGGTGACGAAATCAAAGGCTGTGATGCCGGTCGTCTTCTGTTTGCAACCTGCCGTTGTCCCCACAATGACCATTGCGGCTACAACGAGATGGAAATGCTTTTTCATTGTGCGTAAAATGCTTTTTGTTCGTAAACCGGAGCAAAAGTAAGTAAAAAAGCATTGGCGGCAATAGGGAACCGCCGCTTTCTTTTCTTCTTTTCTTTCCAAACTGTGTGGCGGTGTGCCATTATGGTGTAACTTTGCGCACAAACTTGAAAAGAAATGGCGGAAATCAATTATAAGGAAGAACTGAACGAGAGTCAGTATGAGGCGGTGCGCTTCGTTGACGGGCCTTCACTGGTGATTGCCGGGGCAGGGTCGGGCAAGACGCGCGTGCTGACCTACAAGATAGCTTACCTGTTGGAGAAGGGCTATGACGCCTATTCCATCTTGGCACTGACCTTCACCAACAAGGCCGCGGAAGAGATGAAAAACCGTATCGCCAAGCAGGTGGGATGGGAGAGGGCGCGCTATCTGTGGATGGGAACTTTCCACTCGGTGTTTTCACGCATTCTGCAACGCGAAGGCGAACTGCTTGGATTCTCATCGAGATTTACCATCTACGACCAGGCGGATTCCCGCAACTTGATAAAGACCATCATCAAGGAGATGGGTCTGGATGACAAGACCTACAAGCCGGCAACGATACAGTGCCACATCTCCAATGCGAAGAACCAGTTGATGTTGCCGGCTGACTATGCCGCCGACGCGGAAATCTTCCAGACAGACCAACGGGAGAAGATCCCTGCCACGCGCGACATCTACGCCAAGTATTTCGAGCGGTGCAAACAGGCTAACGCCATGGACTTTGACGACCTGCTGCTCTATACCTATATATTATTTGACAAACATCCCGACGTGTTGCAACGCTATGCCACACGGTTCAAATACATCTTGGTGGATGAGTACCAGGACACCAACCGGGCACAGCACCGCATCGTGGAGCAGTTGTCCAAGGTGAACAACCGCGTGTGTGCCGTGGGCGACGACGCGCAAAGCATTTACTCCTTCCGTGGGGCGAAGATAGAGAACATCCTGGAGTTCACCCGCCTCTATAAAGATGCCAAACTCTTCAAGCTGGAACGGAACTATCGCTCTACCCGTTGCATCGTGGATGCCGCCAACAGTCTGATAGCGAAGAACCGGAACCGCATACCCAAGACCGTATTCTCGGAAAAGGAGCAGGGCGAGCCTATCCGTGTGACGGAGGCTTACTCCGACGTGGAGGAGGGCGAGATAGTGGTCAACCAAATCCAGCAACTGCGCCGCAAGGAGCATGGGGCGTTTTCCGACTTCGCCATCCTCTATCGCACCAACGCCCAATCGCGCATCTTCGAGGAGGCTTTGCGCAAGCGTTCTTTCCCGTACCGCATTTATGGGGGACTCTCGTTCTACCAACGCAAGGAGATAAAGGATGTCATCGCATACTTCCGCTTGGCGGTCAACCCTTCTGACGAAGAGGCGTTCAAACGGGTGGTGAACTATCCCGCACGAGGCATAGGTGACACTACGGTGAACAAGATTATCTCCGCCGCGTTCGATGCGGGTGTCAGCCTGTGGAACGTCATCTGCAATCCCTCGCAATACGGATTGGCTGTAAACAAGGGTACCCTTGCGAAACTGCAAGGATTCCGCGGCATGATAGAAGGCTTTATCGCCCTTGCCGCCCAAAAGGACGCGTACGTTGCGGGACAGGAGATTATCTCCGCCTCGGGCATTATGAAGGATATTTATCAAGACCGTACGCCGGAAAACCTTAGCCGGCAAGAGAATGTGCAGGAGTTGGCCAACAGCCTGCAGGATTTCTGCTCTTCACGTAAAGAGGAGGGCGACACGGCTGTGGCGTTGACGGATTTCCTCTCCGAAGTGTCGCTCCTCTCCGAACAGGACATGGACAAGGGTGCCGGAGACGACAAGGTGACGCTGATGACCGTACACTCCGCCAAAGGATTGGAGTTCAAGACCGTCTTTGTGGTAGGCATGGAAGAGGGTATCTTCCCGAGCCTCATGGCGCAAAGCCCTCGGGAGGTGGAGGAGGAACGCCGACTATTTTATGTCGCCATCACGCGCGCAGAGGAACATTGTTTCCTCTCGTACGCCCGTAGCCGTTTCCGCTACGGAAAGATGGAGTTTGGCTCACCCAGTTGTTTGCTTCGCGACATAGACACGGACTATCTGCAGATGCCTCAGTCCTCCAATGCCTATGGCGAGTCGCGTACCCGGAACGACTCCGGCTTCCGCTCTTATCGGCAGTTTGAAACGCAGCGTGAAGAACGTCAATGGGCAACGCCCAAACAGGAAACGACGCTACCGTTCACTCCGCCACGCAAACTTACCCGCGTTGCCGCTGCGCCGTCAGCTCCCTCACGTTCCTCCGCCAAGGCGATTGCTTCGGTTCGTGAAGGACAGCACATCCGTCACGAGCGGTTCGGTATCGGTGAAGTGACGCGCATCGAAGGGGCTGGAGAGAACAGCAAGGCCACCGTCGTGTTCCAACATGCCGGCACCAAACAGCTGCTCCTCAAGTTCGCGCGTTTTGAAGTAATAGACTAACAGAAAGTATGATGAATCAAGAACAGATAAACCAGGTGCCGTCACCCTGTTATGTGATGGAAGAGACATTGTTGCGGCGCAACCTGAATCTGATAAAGCAGGTGAAGGAGCGTGCCGGTGTGGAGATTATATTGGCGTTCAAATCCTTTGCCCTGTGGAAGTCCTTCCCCATATTCAGGGAGTATATCGACTTCACCACCGCCAGTTCGTTGAGCGAGGCGCGTTTGGCGTACGAGGAGTTTGGCAGCAAGGCGCATACCTATTCGCCGGCTTACACGGAGGAGGATTTCCCCACCATCCTGTCATGCAGCAGTCACGTCACCTTCAACTCCTTCAACCAGTTTCACCGCTTCTTCCCTATGGCGCAACAGTCCAAGGACGCTGTTTCGTGTGGCATACGCGTCAACCCCCAGTATTCCGAAGTGGAGGTGGACCTTTATAATCCCTGTGCTCCCGGTACGCGCTTTGGCGTGACTGCCGACCAATTGCCGGAGGTATTGCCTGTCGGCATCGAAGGTTTCCATTGTCACTGTCATTGCGAGAGCGACTCCTATCAACTGGAGCGTACGTTGGTTCATATCGAGGAGAAGTTCAGCCGTTGGTTTCCGCAAATCAAATGGCTCAACTTGGGCGGTGGTCACCTGATGACCCGCAAGGACTATGACGTGGAGCATCTGATTCGACTCTTGAAAGAACTGAAGAGCCGTTATCCTTGGTTGCGGATTATCATGGAGCCGGGTTCCGCCTTCACATGGCAAACCGGTGTTTTGGTGGCTTCGGTAGTGGATATCGTGGAGAATTGCGGCATCCGCACGGCGATACTCGATGTCAGCTTCACTTGCCACATGCCCGATTGCCTGGAGATGCCCTACCAACCTGCGGTGCGCGGAGCGGAAACGTTACCTTTCCGTGCAGCGGACGAGGCCAACCCCGAGGAGAACGTCTATCGTCTTGGCGGCAACAGTTGTCTGAGTGGCGACTTCATGGGCAGCTATAAGTTCGACCATCCGCTCCGGATAGGTGAGCGGATGGTACTGGAGGACATGATTCACTACACCACCGTGAAGACCAACATGTTCAACGGCGTGCGACATCCCTCCATCGGACTGCTTCATACGGACGGCACCTTCGAGCTCTACCGCTCCTTCGGCTACGAGGACTACAGGAGTCGCATGTGCTGAAGGGAAAACCTGCATGCGGATGAAGCGAGTACGCCTCATTCATGAAAGGCAACCGTGAAGGGCTCCTTCTCGTAGTTGATTTTCACTTCCATATAAGAGTCTTTGCCGTCGAAATGGATGGAGAGGCTGATTCCACTCATCCAATCAACGAACAGGGTTTTTACTTCCAGTTGTGATGACGTATTCCATGCGTAACTGCTCGCCGCGATGAAGGGTGTTGCGAATCCTGAATAGGAATTCACTGTGCTTCGGCGTGCGTTTGGTGGGAAGGTGATGGGTACTTGTGATTGTGTCCATGTCTTGTATCCGCAAGGGATGGTTGTCGTCCCGTTCTCCTCTGAATCGATGGTCAGTGTCAACTCTTTCCCCTGCTGTTCGAAGGAGAAACCCTTCCATCCCAAGGTGTTTGTGGCCAAACTATAGTGTTTCCCCTCATATCTTTTGCTTAGGGCAGAACCGGCTTTCCCGTTGGCGTACGGAAGTTGATAGTTGGCGGTTTTCTTGGTTAGCGACTTATAGTCCTTCCCCTCCGTCAAAGGTTCGCTGTGGAGGGTGGGCAAAAGATTCCGAAAGAGGAACTGCTGTTCCTTTGCGCCGGCTTTGCCTGTAGCCGATTGGGTAATCACGGCCACCATCTCTTCGTCGGGCATGACGATGATGTATTGCCCGTAGGCTCCGTCGGCACGGGCGGTGTTCGGGTGGGCGCATTCCCACATTTGGTAACAGTATTTGTCTTTTCCCGTCTCGGCGTGTGGTGTCATCATCTGCTTCACCCATGTTGGGGAGATAATTTGCTTCCCTTTCCAGTTCCCTTTAGACAGCAATAGTTGGCCGAACTTTGCCAGCGATTCGGTTTGCAGATAGAGTCCCCATCCACCCGTTGTGATGTTTTCCGGACTATATTCCCAGTTGACTTGTTTGATATGCAGGGGGTCCAACAATCGTGTCCTCAGATACTCAAACGCAGAGGTCCCTGTCACTTTGGACAAGATGGCGGATAGCAGGTAGGTACACATGGAGTCGTAGGCGAAGTGACTGCCAGGTTCGGTCTCAACGGGCAGAGCCAAGTATTTTCGTACCCATTCACGCTCTGTGGTACGTATCGTACCATTAGGCTTGATGCCGGATTGCATCGTCAACAGGTCTTCTACGGTCATCTTCGCTAACCAAGGAGAAATGGTGTCGGGCAGCAATTCAGGGAAGAAGGTCGCCAGCCGGTCATTGACGCGAAGCCGATTCTCATCAATGGCAATGCCCACTGCTGCGGAGAGAAAAGTTTTCGAGCAAGAGAACAGCGTGTGTCCATACTCAGCGGCAAAGGGTTTCGGATGAATCTCACCGATTACCTTCCCGTGTCGCATTAGCAAGGCACTGTGTATTTCCGTGGTCTTCAGACTCATAATGGAATCGAAGAAAGCCGTTACCGCTTTCGACGGAACTCCCTGCGATTCGGGAGTAGCGCGTTGCAAATCATTCGTTTGGGCGGCGACAGTCGCCCACGAAACCATCCATAACGTTAGGATAGCCAAGATGTGTGTTCGTTTAATCATAGGTGTTATGTATTAGTATAGTTAAAAGTCGATTTCCCGTAAATTCCGTACATACAACATTACTATTCGTTATCGTCCTCTGTCGATATCGAGGGGTTGTTCTCCATCTCTCCGTTCGGGATATGGAAAATCAACCGGTAGTCACGGCCCGAATAGGTGACGGCATCGAAGGACGCCAAATCGATGGCGTGGTTGATGCTGGTGGAGCGGTCGATGGTCTCGCCCCGACGCTTGGCGTCGAAGAATCGGCAGCCTTCCATCCAGGTCTCTATGCGTTTCTGCCAGCAGATGGTCCGGTAGAGGGCATCGCCCGTTTCGGTACACTTGTAGTCGGGAATACGGCTTTCCATCACCGTGTTGAGCATCTCGCGGGCTTTCGCCTCGTTGCCTGACAGGTAGTAGGCTTCGGCCGCTACGAAATACATCTCACCACTACGGAGATAGATGACGGAGGAGGTGAACGCGCTGCCACCATCCGTGATGTAGACATCCAGAAACTTGTTTTGCAGATAGTTGGTGAAATTCAGATTCTGCTCGTAGGAATAGTCGACCTTGTTGATGTTATGAGTCTCGTTGTAGCCAAACCATTGTTTGCGGATATCGTTGTCGGCTATGTGGTCATAGAGGTCCGACGCCACCAACTTGCGGAAACCGGAAGTCCCCCCATAACCGGCCATATAGGGGTCGACGTGGGAAAGAAAAGAGTCGTAGAACAACGCTATTGCGGAGGACGGTTTATATCCCCATATTACTTCGGACATGTTTAAGGAATTGAATCCGCTCAGCATCTCGCTTTGGGAGTTCAGCGGAGTGCTCTTGGCCGCTATCTCCGCATACTGCGCCGCATGGACGTTGTCGCCCGTAAACAGAAGCGCGTTGGCATAGATCGCGGCGGCGGCAAATTCCGAGATTCCTACCTTTCCATTGTGAAAACCTTCCCCCTTCAGGTAGTTGTATCCCTTGTCGATGTCGGTCAGTATCTGTGTGTAGATTTCGCCCACGCTTACCCGTTCCATCCGATACTCGGTGTCGGTCTTCAGGGGTACACCGGGTTGGTCCGTACCTGCGCTGTAGGGGTGTTGCCAAAGGTTGATGAGCCAGAAGTAGGCGTAGGCGCGCAGCGAATATGCCTCTCCCAATGTGATTTTCGTCTCCTTGTCAGTGACCTCTTCTCCTTGTGCGGGCTTCAGCAATTTAATGACGGTGTTGGCGTTGTCAATAACATGATAGAATAGACTCCATGTGGATTTGACCCGGCGATGCGTGGCTTTCCTACTGGTCAACTGGTAGTCCCCTTTGAAGAAGTGTGCGTCACGGTGATAGGCTATGTCCTCGCAACGGATGTCCACAGCTAATTTAAGGCAGGGCAGTCCGGTATCGTCATCGCTTGATGCATAATCGCCTGCATTGTAAAGGCTCGTATAGCTGCCGGTGACGTATGCCTTCACCTTCGAGGGGTCTTTTCGTATCACTTCTGTCAACGATTCTTCATCGAGATACTCTGATGGAGAGGTCTCCAGATATCCTTCCGAACAGGCGGTAGCCAGTAGCAATGAGCCGCCAAACAATCCGTTCAATAGTATATGTCTTTTTTTCATCATGGTTTGATTAGAGTGTTAACGAGAGTCCCACGGAGATGGAACGGATAATGGAATAGTTGGTGTCAGAGCAGCCTTGGATATACTGGCGCGGGTCCATGCCTTTGCGTCTCGACCAAATGGCCACATTGTCCGCCACAAAATAGACGCGGGCGTTCTCGACAGCGATAGCCTTCAGCCATTTGCCGGGAAAGGTGTAGCCAAACGTGATATTGCGCAGGTTGAAGTAGTCCGCGCCAATAAGGAAACGGTCAGACATATTGGTGGCGTCTGAGTCTCCGTCGAGTACCGGAATTTGGCTTGTTGGGTTGGTTTCGCTCCAGGCGTTCAGGATGTCCCTATGCCAGTTGTTGCCTACATCATCACCCGAGTGCATCAGATTGCGATACATGGAGTCGTAGATCTTTCCACCCAGCTGGTAGTTGGCGGAAAGAGAAAAATCGAAACCCTTCCAAGTGAATTCAGTGGTGATGCCTCCCAGAAAATCGGGCAAGGCCGACCCGAGGAAATATTTTGAAGCCTTGGAGATGTCACCGGTGGTGCCCAGCACCGTATTGCCGCTGCCGTCTGTCGTGTCGTAGTACCACAGGGAGTGGCCGTTCTCGTCGAGCCCCGCAAAACGGTAGGTGTAGAAGTCCCATGTGCTTTTGCCCTCGCGTATATTATAATAGGAATTGTGGGTAATGCCCTCCTTTCGTTTCGATTCAGGGATGCCCGTCACCTTGTTCCTGTAATGCGTCCCTGTGAACGTCCATTTCCAGGTCATCTCCTTCGGCATGGGGACATTCACTCCCAGGGTGAACTCGAATCCTTTGTTTGTCATGGTCAGGGCGTTCTCCGAGATGTAAGCTACGCCCGAAGAACTCGGTTGGGGCATATTGTAGAGCATGTCTTCGGTGCGCTTGCTGAAGTATTCGATGTCCACGTCCAGCAGGCTGCCGAAGAGGGTTGCGCTCACGCCTAAGTTGAAGTTGTAAGAGGTCTCCCAGGTCAGGTCGGCATTCCCTTGATAATATTTTGTCACGGAGAAGTCGCCACCCGAGTCTTCCACACGGTATTGTGTCTTGTAAGGATAATAGTTGCTATAGGATTCTCCCGGATAATAGATGTCATCGTTTCCCACGCTGCCGTAGCTGGCACGCAAGGTGAGGTTGTCCATCCAATTCACCTCTTCCATGAAGTGCTCTTTGGTGATGCGCCACGAACCTCCCAGCGACCAGAACGTGCCCCAACGATGGTCTTTGGCAAAGCGCGAAGAGCCGTCGCGGCGGATGGAACCGGAGAAGTAGTAGTGGTCGTCATAGTTGTAGTTGACGCGTCCCAAATATGATTCTATCGTGTATTCGTCGGTATACGATTCCATGTTTCTCATGGTGACGGCATTGTTGAACTCCGGTGTATAGGCATCCAAGAATTTCTCTTTATAGGCGTAGAGATTGTTGTAGGTGAATTTGTGGTTTTCGTGCCCCACCATCACGTCCAGATTATGTTTGCCGTTGAGGGTCTTTGTATAGGTCAAAAGTTCGTTCACCGTGGTGGATTCCGTTCGGGTACGGTATTTCATTCCCGTACCTCCCGCGGCTTGGTCGTCACCAAACAGGGGTGTACTAAAGTAGTTTGTTGACTCGTTGGTTACGTCATAGCTCCCGTTGACCTGGAACTTGAAATCCGTCAGAAGAGAGATGGTAGCGCCAAATCGGCTGGTCAGATTGTCACTGATAATCCGGTATTGGTTGGCCTTGTCCGTGGCTATCGGATTCAAGCTCGATGCCCATGCACGGACGCCATATTGTCCGTCACCAAAGTCATAGATGCTGCTGCCGTCGTCGGCGTAAAGGCGGTTGCCGTCCGCGTCATAGGCGTATACGGGGTAAATGGGAGCCACGAACTGCGTGAACATGAATGTGTTTGCGTAGGCATTACCGCTGGCGGTCTGATTGTTCTGTTCTCCGCGCGCATAGGCTATGTTTCCGTTCAGCTTGATGAACTTGTTGACGTTGTAGTCGCCACTGGCGCGCACGGACAGCCGACTGTAGTCGGAGTTGCTGATGATGCCCTCGTCATCGAGGTATCCCAACGACAGGAAGTGTGTCGACTTGTCTGAGCCTCCTTGCGCCGTAAGCGTGTATTCCTGACGGATGCCGTCCCGCATGGCTTCCCTCGCCCAGTCATCGTGATAGCGCAGTTCCGCTGTCGTCAGGTTTCCGTTGGCATCCACGATGGCGTCGTTGGCGCACTTGTAGGGATTGTAACCCAATCTGCCGTAGAGTGCCGCTGAGGCCTGCTCGCCCGACCCCAACTGATTGCGGAGCATCGTCCAATAGGTCGTCATGTATTCACCGGGGTCTTTCATGATGTCGTATTCCGAAATGCCCCGGCTGTTTACGCCCACGCGGGCGTTGAAACTTACTTTCGGTTGCTGGCTCGCCCCTTTTTTGGTGGTAATCAGGATGACACCGTTGGCGGCGCGTGATCCGTAGAGTGAAGTGGATGCGGCATCCTTCAGCACGCTTATCGATTCGATATCCGCCGGGTTGATGGCGGACAGGTTGCCGTCATAGGGCATGCCGTCCACTATATATAGGGGGCTGGAGCTGGAGTTGATGGAGCCGATGCCGCGGATGCGTACCGTAGCTCCGCTCCCCGGTTGGCCGGATTCCATGGCTACCTGCACTCCCGGAGTGGACCCTTCGAGAGCCTTGCTTACGTTGGAGACCTGCATCTTCTCTATCGATTTGGACGATACGGTTGATACCGACCCGGTGAAGGAGGACTTCTTGGCGACACCATAGGCCACCACCATCACCTCGTCCATCACCTCCGCATCCGGTTTCAGTGATATCCGGATGACTGTCCCTCGCTGGATGGCTACCTCCCGACTCTCCATGCCCACATAGGATATCTTCAATGTCTTGGCCGCATTCGGCACGTTGGCGATTTCAAACTTCCCGTCGTTATCGGTGACGGCTCCCAATAGCGTCCCTTGCACCAGAACGGAGGCACCGATAACCGGCTCGTTGTCTTCGGCCGATATGACGACACCTGTCACGGTGGAAGTCTGCGCCATCGCCTGGCTCAGACCCCAAAAGATACACGATAGGAAAGTTAACAGCTTAATTCTCATAAAACTCTCAGTTGAATAAATAATGAAGTCGTCCTTTTTTGCTGTGTTTTTAATGAATGATTTCACAAAGATAGTAAATGAATCGGTTGCCAACAACCATTCCGCCAATAAAAATAGGAAGAAACGAGAAAGGTGTAAGGATATGGAGCTGACCCAAAGAGAATGTGTGGGAACGGGGAGTTTACTACGCTATTGATATTCAGTAAAGTAATGATTCGTCATGAAGAAAGATGGTGAAAAAGGTAAAATATTTCATGGAAAAGTTTTGCGGATTGGCGGAAATAGCATACCTTTGCATCCGCAATCGAAAGAAAGAACGTTCGGTTGTAAGTAACAGGCGGAAATAGCTCAGTTGGTAGAGCACAACCTTGCCAAGGTTGGGGTCGCGAGT